>JANLSF010000400.1:0-4158 GCA_031362285.1 Gemmatimonadota bacterium
ACCGCCTTCTCCGTCACGTCGACGGTCTTCATGCCGCTCGTGTCGAACTGCACCGTGATCTCGCGCCCGCGCACGTACGAAAGCGCGGGCTTCTCCCGCTCGCCGCCGTTGCCCGGCACCTGGTAGAACGACTTGGCGGACCCGGTCGCGACGATCGTGCGAATCGAGGCCTTCCCGGTCGTGTCCTTCGTGGCGGACGTGTCGAACACGGCGACGAGCGTATCCCCGCGGATCCAGTCGCGCTCGGTCGAGACGATGCGCGCGGTATCCACGTCGCTCTCGGCGTACGCCGCGCGCAGCAGGTGCACCTCGCGCACCTTCTGCCGCGGCATGATCACGTCCAGTGAGTCGGCGATCATGCGTCGCCCCGTGGAGAGCGCGAGGGCCCGCTTGGCGCCCCACGCCCGCGCGCGCTCGATGCGGCTCGAGTCGACGTCGAGCAGGATCGTGTCCGAGGCCAGGTCCATGTCCTTGGAGATGGCGCGCGCCGTCCCCTTGGCCACGACCCGCGTCAGCACCTTGTTCGTCGAGAACAGGTCCATGATCGCACTCTCGAGCGTGAACGGCTGGGCCCCCTGCCCGCGCACCACGGCGCTGCCGACGAGTTGCGCAAAGCCGGTGCCCGCGTCGAGGCGCGCCGAGTCGGAGTTCGAGATGAGGTCGGTGCGCGTGATCTTCACCCGCCCGCCGAGGTAGACGAGCGAGTCGTTCTGCGCCGTGGTGCGATCGCCTTCCACCAGCACGGGCTCGGCCGGCTTGCCGAGGGAGTCCTTTTGCACGAGGCTCGTCTGCGACCGGTTCGGCGCCCACATGCGCGACTCCTTCCGGATGGCTGGCACGGCGCGCCAGTACTCCACGATCGGGCCCTTCGTGACCGTGCCGCTGGGCAGCGTCACCACCACGTCGCCCTCGGCCAGCAGCCGTTCCTCGCTCATGTAATAGGTGAGGCGACGCGACGTAAGCCGAGCGCGGGGCTCCTTGTACCGCACGTTGCCGATGAGGATGACGAGGTTCGACTCCTCGTACGATTCGGCGCTGTCGCCCTGCAGCGTGACGTCCTGGCCGTCGCAGCGGGCGGTGAACCCGCCGCCGATGAACGAGTGATACCGCCCGCCGGCGATCATGATCGAGTTGGAGCGGGTGGTGGGCGTTCCCTGGAAGGTGAGCGCGCATCGACCGCGTGGCACCTGCGCGCGCGCGTCGCCTCCCGGCGCGCCAAGCAGCAGCAACGCCCCGAAGGCCAGCCGCCCGGCTCGAGAGCGGGTCACGGGCGGCCTCGCGGCAACTTGAACGTTCCAGTGGCCGGCTTTGCCGGGGTGGCCGGCGTCACGGCGTCCGGAGACGCGCTGCCCGCCGGCGCCGCGTCGCGTATGACGCCGAACGCCCCCTGCGTGGCATGCAGCACCTGCACGTTGCGCATGTCCGGATCGGACAGGAAGCCCACCCCTTCGAGTCGGCGTCCACCCGGCTGCGTGAGGATGAAGGCCGAGTCGCCGGAGATCTGGTTGCCCGCCTGGTCGTACCGCAACTGCGACGTCTGCAGGCGCCGGCCGTCGCGCGCCACGACATCCACCTCGCCGCGCGCCTCCATCTTCGAGAGCCGCGTGTTGTACGTCCCCGCCCGCGACGTCAGCACCGTGGTGCGATCCCCTTCCCGGTTGTGGAAGTGGGTCTTCACCCCGCGCATCTCGATGCGCGTGTTCTCGTCGAAGAAGAGCGCGGTGTCGGCAAACAGCTCCGCCCGGATCGCGCCTTCGTGCGTGATCAGGGAGCGCGCGTTGAACATCACCTGGTCGGCCGAGTCGGCGGCGGTGACGCGCGTGGTCACGGCCACCGCGTCGCTCCGGTTGCACGCGGCGAGGGCGAGGGTCCAGAGCGCAGCCATCGCTCGCAGGGCGCGCGACATCAAACGGCTCCCGCGCGCATCAGGTCGTGCAGGTGCACCACGCCGACCAGCGCGCCCGCGCCATCCACCACCGGCAGTGCCATGATGCCGTGCGTCTCCATGCGGTGCACGGCGGCACTCCCGAGCTCGTCGGCGCGCGCCACCTTGGGCGCGCGCGTCATCACCTCGGCCACGGGAATGGCCAGCACGTCGGTGCGCTTTTCCATGAGCCGGGACAAGTCGCCGGCCGTCACGATCCCGTCCACGGACCGCGACGGTCCCGTGATGATGGCGATGCCGCGCCGCTCCGCCAGCCGCACCACCGCCTCCCGCATCGTCGCCGTGGCCGCGAGCACGGGGAGGTCGGCGGTTTCCATCACGTCGGACACCGTCAGCAGGAGCTTCCGGCCGAGGGCCCCGCCCGGATGGAGGCGCGCAAAGTCCTCGCGCTCGAACCCCTTCTCCTGCAGCAGCGCCACCGCGAGGGCGTCGCCGAGGGCCAGGGCGGCGGTGGTGCTCGTCGTGGGCGCGAGATCGTGCGGACACGCTTCCTCGCGCACGCTCGCGTCGAGGGCGGCATCGGCATGCCGCGCCAGCGACGATCCCGGCGCACCCGTGATCGCCACCACGGGCACCCCCACGCGCTTGAAATGCTCGAGGAGCGGGAGCAGTTCGGCCGTCTCGCCACTCTTGCTCAGCAGCAAGGCCACGTCGTCGACGCCGACGATGCCGAGGTCGCCGTGCAGGCTCTCGGTGGGATGGAGGAAGGTGGCCGGCGTGCCGGTGCTCGTGAGCGTGGCGGCGATCTTCCGGCCGATGAGGCCCGACTTGCCAACCCCGGACACGATCACCCGCCCGCGCGCGCCGGCCACGATCGCCACGGCCCGCGCGAAGCTCTCCCCCATGCGCTGTTCGACGACGGCCAGCGCTTCGCGCTCGAGCGCGACCACGCGGCGCCCGCGCTCGATGGCGCGCTCGGTGGCCCCGGGCTGGGCCCCGGCGGGGGCGCTGGACTGGGGTGCGCGCGGCGTCACGTCGCCACGCCACTGCGCTCGGCCACGTAGCGCGACGTCACGCCGTCCCACGTGCCCTGCGCCTTGAGCAACCACTCGGCGAACTCGCGCACCGCGCCGTGGCCACCCGTGCGGGTCAACTGGTGCAGGGCCACTGCGCGAATCTCGGGCACCGCGTTCGCCACCGCGACCGGGAGCCCCACGCGTTGCATCACCGCCATGTCGGGCCAGTCATCGCCCACGTAGGCCACCTGATCGAGCGACACGCCGAACTTCTCGCACATCGCGAGGAGCGAGGGGAGCTTCTGTGCAAGGTTGTCCTGGGCGAAGTCGTCCACGGCCAGTTCGCTCGCGCGCAGTCGGGCCGCCTCGCTGATTCGTCCGGTGATGATCACGACCTTGAGGCCCGCCCACTGCAGGAACTTGATGCCGAGGCCATCCTGGATGTCGTACCGCTTGAATTCGAAGGCGGTTCCGTCCATCGAGCCGATGTTCACGCCGCCGTCGGTGAGCACCCCATCCACGTCGAGGGCCACGAGCTTGATCCCGGTCGCGAGCGTCATGCGCGCACCCGCTGCCAGAGGTCCACCGCGCGGAGGATCAGGTCGTCGAGCTTGTCGAGCGGCACCATGTTCGGGCCGTCGCTGGGCGCGTGGTCCGGGTCGGGGTGCGTCTCGATGAACAGCCCGTCGGCCCCGGCCGAGATGGCCGCGAACGTGAGGGGCGGGATGAACTCGCGAGCCCCTCCGCTCGAACCGCCCTCGCCCCGCCCCGGCTGCTGCACCGAATGCGTGGCATCGAAGATCACCGGCGCCTTCGTCGCGGCGCGCATCCGCACGAAGTCGCGCATGTCCACCACAAGGTCACCGTAGCCAAAGAAGGTGCCGCGCTCGGTGGTCGCCACCTCGGCCCCTGCCGGCGCGGCCTCGCGCACCTTGTCCACCGCGCCCTTCATCCCCTCGGGGTGCATCCACTGCCCCTTCTTCACGTTCACCGGCTTGCCCGTGGCGCCCGCCGCGAGGAGCAGGTCGGTCTGGCGACAGAGGAACGCGGGGATCTGCAGGACATCGACCACCTCAGCCGCAGACGCGCACTGGTCCGGCAGGTGCACGTCGGTGAGGATCGGGAGGCCCGTGGCGCGGCGCACCCGCTCGAGGGCCGCCAGCCCCTCGTGCAGCCCGGGGCCGCGAAAGGCGCCGACGTTCGACCGGTTGGCCTTGTCGAAGCTGGCCTTGAACACGATCCCACCGGGCACGCGGG
>JANLSF010000093.1:0-3115 GCA_031362285.1 Gemmatimonadota bacterium
AAGGGCGCGCGCGGAGGTCCTCGACAGCCGCTGTCGCAGAAGCGCCCCGGCAAGGTCAAGGGGCGCATCGTCGCGGCCAAGGGAGCGCCCACGAGCCGGGTGGCGAAGGCTCGGCCCGCGACAACGCCGCGCAAGGCAGCGCAAAAGGCAGCGCAAAAGGCAGCGCCGAAGGGAACGTCGGCGCCCAAGTCGACGGCGCGTCCGCTCGCGAAGACCCCACGCCGCATCCCCGCGGCCGAACTCCCCGCGCACGCCGCCGAGCTCTACCGCCGCCTCGCCGCGCTCTTCCCCGACGCGCATTGCGAGCTCGACTACACCACGCCGTTCGAGCTCGTCGTGGCCACGATCCTCTCGGCCCAGTGCACCGACAAGCGCGTCAACATGACCACCCCCGCCCTGTTCGCGCGCTACCCCAACGCGGCCGCGCTCGCCGTGGCCGCTCAGGAAGACGTCGAGGCGATCGTGAAGTCCACCGGGTTCTTTCGCGCCAAGGCGAAGAACCTGATCGCCATGGCCGGTGACCTCGTGGATCACCACGGCGGCGAGGTGCCGGCCGACATGCACGCCCTCACCCGCCTGGCCGGGGTGGGGCGCAAGACGGCCAACGTCGTGCTCGGCAATGCGTTCAACATCAACACGGGCGTGGTCGTGGACACGCACGTGGGTCGGCTCTCGAACCGGCTCGGCCTCACCCGCGAGACCGATGCGGTGAAGGTGGAGCAGGCGCTGATGCCGCTCTTTCCCAGGGACACATGGACCATGCTGTCGCACCTCCTCATCTGGCACGGCCGTCGCACCTGCGACGCGAAGAAGCCGAAGTGCGGCGAGTGCGCGCTCTCGGACATCTGCCCGAGTGCGGCATGACACGCTTCCGGGGTGCACGTGCGAGCGGCAACGCGCCGTCAAGGCGCATGCTGCTGGCCGCCGCGCTGCTGCTCGTTGCGAGCGCCGCGCACGCCCAGCCCCGCCGTCCCGCCACCGCGCCCTACGTCCCTCCCGCAGGCTCGTGGGAATCGCGCCCCGCCGCGGCCCTCGGCTTCGACGCCGCGAAGCTCGATTCCGCCGTCGCCTTCGCCACCGCGTCCGAAACCAAGTCGCCGCGCGACCAGTTCGAGTCGAACGCCATCGGCTTCGCCCGCGAGCCCTACGGCGAACCGCTCGGCCCCTATGCCACCCGGGGCCCGGCGTCGGGCGTGATCATCCGTCGTGGCTACGTGGCAGCCACGTGGGGCGACCCGACCGCCGTCGAGATGACGCATTCGGTCACCAAGTCGCTCCTCTCCACCGTCGTCGGGCTCGCCGTCGCGCGTGGACTGATCCGCTCGGTCAACGACACCGTGCGCCCCTACATCGGTCCCATCTACGCGCTCAATGCGCCCCCGTCGCCCGGCTCGGGCACCGGCGGCGCCTTCATCGACGCGTTCGGTTCGCCGCACAACCGTCGCCTGACCTGGGATCATTTGCTCCGCCAGGTCAGCGACTGGGAAGGGACGCTCTGGGACAAGCCCGACTGGGCCGATCGCCCGGAGGGGAATGCCGACACGTGGCGCACCCGGCCGCGCAACGAGCCCGGCACGGCGTACAAGTACAACGACGTGCGGGTCAACGCACTCGCGCTGGCGGCGCTCTCCGTGTGGCGCCGTCCGCTGCCCGAGGTCGCGCGCGAACTGCTCCTGGATCCCATCGGGGCCTCGCCCACCTGGCGCTGGTACGGCTACAAGAACTCGTGGGTGCTGCTCGATGGGCGTGCCGTGCAGAGCGTGTCGGGCGGCGGCCACTGGGGCGGCGGGCTGTTCATCTCGGGGTGGGACATGGCGCGTTTCGGCCTGCTCTCCCTTCGCAAGGGGAAGTGGGGCGATGCGCAGGTCGTCCCCGAGTCGTGGATCGCGTACGCCACCACCCCCACCAAGGCCAACGTCGGCTACGGCGTCATGAACCACTTCCTCAACGTCGACGGCAAGCTCATGCCGTCGGCGCCACGCACCGCCTTCGCGCACCTCGGCAATGGCACCAACGCCATCGTCGTCGACCCGGAGCACGACCTCGTCATCGTGGTGCGCTGGGTGCAGAACAACCAGCTCGACGGCGTGGTGAAGCGCGTGCTCGCCGCCATCAACCCGTAATCGGCATCCCGACCATGCGACTCCTCGCCCTCGCCGCCCTGGGCCTCACGGCCGCCTGCGCCTCCGCCCCCGCCGCCGAGACGGCCGCCGCGCCCGTCTCCAGCGTCATCACCGACGGCTGCCCGTCGATCGTGGCCGAGTTCCTGGCCAAGCCCGACTCCACGCCGGTCACCAAGGTGCCGGAGCCGATCAAGATGGAGCCGCGCCCGTTCCGCCCGCCGTATCCGAAGGACCTGCTGACCAAGGGCAAGGCCGAGTTCCGGGCCACGGTGCTCGTGGACACGCTCGGGAAGCCCCAGCTTGCGTCGTTCAAGGTCATCGTCTCCACGCACAAGTGGTTCATCAACCAGGCGCTCAACGCGATCGCGAAGTGGACGTTCCGGCCGGCCGAGATCAACGGCTGCAAGGTGCCACGCAACTACCTCTTCAGCGCGACGATCGGTTCATGATCGCCCTGCGTCCCCGGTCCATGCACCTGCGCTCATTCGCCCTCTTCGCACTCCTTGCTGCGCCGCTCACCGCGCAGCAGTCCCCGCTCCCCGGCTTCTCGCGCGACGCGGCCGACGCCGAGCGCCGCGCCGAGGCGGATGTCATCAAGCGACCCTCGAGCGCCGCGGCGCGCACGCTCTCACGCGATCTCTCGAAGGAACCGCACGTGGCCGGCACGCCGGCGCAGGCGCGCACCCGCGACTACGCCATCAACCTCATGAAGTCGTGGGGACTCGAGACCGAGGTCCGCACCTACGACATCTGGCTGCCGCACCCCGTGCGCGTGCGCGCCTGGCGCGTGAGCCCCGGGGCCAAGGCACTCAAGCTCGAGGAGCCCGCCATCGCCGGCGACCCGGCGTCGCAGCTGCCGCAGTACCCCACGGTCAACGGCTACTCGGGCGCGGGCGACGTGACCGGCGACGTTGTCTACGTGAACTACGGCCTCATCGAGGACTACGCCCAGCTCGACTCCATTGGCGTCTCGGTGAAGGGGAAGGTCGCCG
>JANLSF010000429.1:0-4726 GCA_031362285.1 Gemmatimonadota bacterium
GCGGCGTGCTGGCACGCGACTCGGCGTGGCTCGTGGCGCCGGTGCGCTTCGACACCACGCTCGCGGCCGGGTCGGGGAAGGCGATCCAGGGCACCTTCGTTCGCCTGCGTGGACGGCTGTACAGCGACATCTTCGCCGACGTGAGCGGCATGGCGTGGGACGTGCCGGGGACCTATCGGCCCCGGTATCAGGCGCGGACGGAGCTCTTCCTCCAGACGCGCTGGCTCTCCCGCTTCAAGAGCGGCGCGTTCGGCCTGCTGGCGAGCGTCGCCCACGAGTACCGCGAGCCCGTGGTGTTTCCCCGTGACTCCACGGCCACGGTGACGGGATTCTCGCGCACCATGAACGCCCGCCTCGAGATCCGCATCCTGAGCGGCACGGTGAGTTGGCAGTTGCGGAACCTGGTCGGCGAGCTCCAGGACCAGGTGCCGGGCGCCCTGATGCCGCGCTCGGTCTCGGTGTACGGCATTCGATGGGAATTCCGGAACTGACCGGATTGCCAGGGCGGCGTTGACCAACGCATTGTCCTGCCGTAGTTTACGGGCTTCTCATGATACGCTCCATGACCGGGTTCGGCACCGCTGACGGGGCGGTGGGTGCGCTCCTCCTGTCGGTCGAGGTTCGCACGGTGAACCACCGGTTCTTCAACCCGTCGATCAAGCTCCCAAGCGCCTTCGCGCGCTGGGAGGGCGAAGTGCGCGAGGCCCTGCGCGCGGGCGTGGCACGCGGACACGTGAGCCTCTCGGCGCGGGTGATCGGCACCGCCGGCGACGACGCCGCGCCCGACGTTCTGGCCGTTGACGAGGTCAAGTTTGCGGCGTACGTGGCACGGCTGCGCGAGCTGCAGGCGCGGCACGGCCTGTCGGCGGACCTCGACGTGGCGACGATCCTGCGGCTTCCCGATGTGCTGGTCGTGGCGCCGCCCGAGGAGGATACCGGGAGCGCGGAGGAACTCGTGGCGCTGGTGAACGCCGCGGTGGCCGCGCTCACCGGGACCCGGATGGCCGAGGGCGCGCGCCTCGCCGACGTCCTGCGCGACCGGCTGGCCGCCGTGGCCGCGGCCGTGGGCCGAATCGCCGAGCGCGCGCCGGTCCGCATGCTCGCGCACCGCGACCGCCTGCGCGCCAATGTGCAGGAGTTGGCCGGCACGGTGGCCATCGAGCCGCAGCGCCTCGCGCAGGAGATCGCGATCCTCGCCGACCGCCTCGACATTCACGAGGAGATCGACCGGTTCCACTCGCACCTGACGGCCTTCTCCGACGCCCTGTCAGCGCCCGGCGGCGAGCCGGTGGGCAAGCGCCTCGGCTTCCTCCTGCAGGAACTCCTGCGCGAGGCAAACACGACCGGCTCCAAGGCGAACGACGCGCCGATGCTCGCCGACGTCGTGGCGATCAAGGAAGAGCTCGAGCGGATCCGCGAGCAGGTGGAGAATCTCGAGTGATCCCGTTCCCGATCATCCTCTCCGCGCCCTCGGGCGGAGGGAAGACCACCGTGATGAAGCGGGTGCTGGCCGAGCGGGGCGACATCGGGTACTCGGTGTCGGCCACGACCCGCGCACCGCGGACGGGCGAGGTGGACGGCCGCGACTACCACTTCCTGTCGGTGGCCGAGTTCAAGCGTCGGCGGAGCCGGAAGCAGTTCGCCGAATGGGCCGAGGTGCACGGCCGGATGTACGGCACCCTGCGATCGGCCGTGCGGGCCACCCTGAAGTCGGGGCGGCACGTCATGATGGACATCGACGTCCAGGGGGCGCGCCAGTTCCACGAGGCGTTTCCGGAGTCGGTCCTGATCTTCCTCCTCCCCCCCAGCGGAGAGGTCCTCCTGAACCGCCTGGTCGCCCGGGACACGGAGGGGCGGGAGGCGCACCTGGTGCGCCTGAAGGCCGCCCTCGAAGAACTTCAGGAGGTCCCTCGTTATCATTATGTGGTCGTCAACGACGACCTGGCTGCCACGGTCCGCCGCGTTTCGGCGATCGTGGACGCCGAAGAGGTGCGGCACGAGCGGGTGCCGCGCGTGCAGGCCACGTCCCGCTCGCTCGTTTCGCAGCTCCGCACAGAAATCCGACGCTACGCCAACCGGTAGGCATCATGCGCGTTTTCACGCCCCACGAAATCACGAAGTACTCCGCCAACAAGTACCTCGGCGTCCTGATTGCCGCGAAGTTCGCGCGCATGGTCAACGAGTTCCCGCGCACCGCGGCGTCGAAGGAGAAGAAGCTGACGACGCGCGCCCTCGAGGAACTCTCGGGCGGCACGATCGAGTATCGCGTGGTGCCGCGCAAGCGTCCCACCGAGTAAGCCCCAACCGCGGGCCAGACCCAGTGCGTCCCTTTGACGGGGCGCGAATCCTCCTCGGCGTCACCGGGGGGATCGCGAGTTACAAGTCGGTCTGGCTCGCTCGGCTGCTCACGCAGGCCGGCGCAACGGTGGATGTCGTGATGTCGCGCTCGGCGCGCGAATTCGTCGGGGCGATCACGTTCGAAGCCGTGACCGGGCGCGCGGTCCACACCGAGTTGATCGCCGAAGGACGCGCCCTCGACCATCTCAAGCTGGCGCGCGATGCCCATCTCGTGATGGTGGCGCCGGCGACCGCGGATTTCCTCGCGCGCAGTGCCACCGGACAGTCGGACGACCTGATCACCGCCGTGCTGCTCGCCACGCGGTCGCCCGTGCTCCTCGTGCCCGCCATGAACGACAAGATGTGGGCGCATGTGCAGGTGCAGGCCAACGTGGTCCGCCTCCGCGAAATCGGCTACCACGTACTCGACCCGGACAGCGGACCGCTGGCGTCGCCGACCGAGGGCGCTGGCGCCGGCCGCATGCCGGAGCCGGAATCACTGGTGGCCGAAGTGGGGCGCCTGATCGAGCCGCCCGGCTCGCTGGCCGGGCGGCATGTGGTGGTCACGGCCGGGCCCACCAGGGAGCCGCTGGATCCCGTGCGGTTCCTGTCGAATCGCTCCAGCGGACGCATGGGGGTGGCCATTGCCGCGGCGGCCTACCGCCGAGGGGCGCGGGTCACGCTCGTGCATGGGCCCCTCGAGGTTGCCCTGCCGCGGGGCGCGCACGCGGTTGCCGTGGAGACGACGGCGCAGATGTCTGATGCCGTGCGCGAGGCACTCGCCGACGCCGACGTGCTCGTGATGGCCGCCGCGCCGGCCGACTTCACGGCGACCGAGCCGGCCGCGCAGAAGCTCAAGAAGGAGAGCACCCCCGATGCCATCGCCATCACGCGCACGGCGGACATCCTCAGGACCACGCGCGATGCCCGGCGACCCGGCACGATCGTCGTCGGCTTCGCGCTCGAGACCGAGCGCGTGCTCGAACACGCACAGGCCAAGCTCGCGTCGAAGGACCTCGACCTGATCGTGGCCAATGATGCCACCGAGGCGGGCGCCGGATTCGGCACCAGCACCAACCGCGTGACGCTGATCGGGCGCGATGGCACCGTGGACGCCCTGCCGCTGGCCTCCAAGGACGCCGTGGCCGACCAGATCCTGGATCGCGTCGAGGCGCTCGCCCGTGGACGCTAGGGACCGGCTCCGGCGGTACCTCGAGCAGCGGCGCGACTTGGGCGAGACCGAATTGGTGCTCGACGGCCTCTCGGTTGACGACGTGCTCCGGCTGGTGGGGGCGGCGCACGTTCCGCCGCGCGTCACGAGCGACCGCGTGCGCGCGCTGCCGGACGACGAGCCGTCAGCGCCGGCGCGTGGACCGGTGGCGCCCGGGGTGGCCGAGGGCGATTGGCGGGCCGCGCTGGGCTCGCCGCAGCCTCCCGGTCCCGAGGCACCGCCCAGCAGCCCCCCGGAGCGTCGCCCGGACGCGCGCATGTCATTGCCGACCCCGGCCGCGGTGCCTTCCGTCGCCGCCGTCGACGCGATCATCGACGGACCGCCCGGCCTGATCGTCGGCACCACCGAGCGCGCGCATGTGGGCGGACCACTGGATGACGCCGCCTCGCTCGACGCCATCGCCGAGCTGGTGCGGGCCTGCGCCGCGTGCGGCCTCGTGAAGGGCGCGAAGCACGCGGTGCCGGGGGAGGGGAACCCCCAGGCAGGCCTCGTGCTGGTGGGCGAGGCGCCGGGGCAGAGCGAGGATGAAACGGGGCGGCCCTTCGTGGGCGCCGCGGGTCAACTCCTGACGAAGATCCTCGGCGCGATCGACCTCCGGCGCGAGGATGTCTACATCTGCAACGTCATCAAGCACCGGCCGCCGAACAACCGCAACCCCCTGCCGGACGAGATTGCCGCTTGCTCCCCGTTCCTCCGGCGTCAGATTGAATTGCTACGGCCCAAGGTGATTGTCGCCCTCGGCACCTTCGCCGCACAGACCCTGCTCGAGACCAGGACGCCGATCGGCAAGTTGCGCGGGCAGGTGCACCGTTACTACGGCGTGCCGCTCGTCGCCACCTACCATCCTGCGGCGCTCCTTCGTAATCCCTCCTGGAAGCGCCCTACCTGGGAAGATGTCCAGCTCGCCCGCCGAATACTCGATCGCGCCTCCGGCGCGTGACCCCTATCGCGACCGCAAGGCGCCCTGGTCGCCTGACGCGGAGCAGGCGGTGCTGGCGGCCATGCTGCTCGACGCGGATGCGGTCCTCCGCGCCACGGAGCTGCTCGACGACAGCATGTTCTACCAGGAGGGGCATCGCCGCATCTATCGCGGGATGATCGCCCTGGTGGAGCGCGGGGCCGTCATCGACCCGCTCACGCTCGCCGATGAACTGGAGA
>JANLSF010000447.1:0-1554 GCA_031362285.1 Gemmatimonadota bacterium
CCAAGGGGCGCCACTGGCCGCTTGCCAACCTCATCCTGCGCAACGACGGCAAGGGACACTTCACCACGGAAAAGCTCGCCGACGCTCCGGACCGCACCTACTCCGCCGCGCTCGCCGACTTGGACGGCGATGGCGACCTCGATATCGTCGTCAGCAACGATCGCCCCGACCGGAAGCTCGTGTACCTGAACGACGGCAAGGGGGCCTTCCGCGTCGCGGGAACGTTCGGACAACCCGACTGGTCCACGCGCTACGTCACCGTCGCCGACCTGAACGGCGACCATCGCCCCGACCTCATCGTCGCCAATCGCAGCGGGAACCCCGCCAACCCGCGAGCGAGCTTCGTCTGCCTTAACAACGGCGCCGGCGCCTTCCCCACGTGTGAGCCGCTCGCCACGCAGTCGGCCACCATCATCGTCGCCGCCGACTTGGACGGCGATGGCACGATCGACCTCTTTGTGCCGCACCGCGACGGTGGCCAGAGCCTGATCTTCTGGAACGACGGCACCGGCCGGTTCGCGGGAGCGGGTGTGCCGGTCGGGCCCGCCACGTCGCAGATCCGCGCCGCCGCCGCCGCCGACCTCAACGGCGACCACATCGCCGATCTCGTGGTCGGCGACGAACGCAACGGCCTCTTCTTCTACGCCGGCACCGGCCGTCGCGCCTTCGCCCCGCCCGTTGCGCTCGGCACGGCAACCGGGGCGCCGTACGCGATCGCCGTCGCCGACCTGAATCGCGACGGCAAGCTCGACATCGTCGTCGGGCGACAGGAAGCGCCCGGCTCGGTGTTCTTTAACGAGGGCGGCCGCGCCCCCGCCTTCACTGAAACGTCGTGGAACGACGGCAAGGGCTCGGTCTACGGCGTTGCCATTGCCGACCTCGACGGCGACGGTTGGCCCGACATTGCGGCTGCACGCTCCGAAGCACCCAATGGCGTCTGGTTCAACGGGCCGGCCACGCGAAAGTCGCGCGACCGTTAGTCGCCGCGAACGGCGCCCGTCTCGCGCACAAGCTCCCCGAACGCCTCGGCCACCGCCTGCGCGGGGATCGCCGGCACGCCTTCCCCCGCAGGCGCCACGATCGCCCGAGATGGCACCCCCACCGCCTTCCACAGGTCGGGCACGTTCCCGTCGGTGGTCGTGTGCAGCGACAGCACCGGTCGCCCCGTTGCCACCGCCAGGTGCAGCGTCATCGTGTCGGGCGTGATCATCACGCGAGAGCGCTCGACCAGTGCCGCCAGCGTGAGCAGCGGTGCCATCGGATCGAACAGGTGCACGCGCGGCGATGCCGCCGCCGAACGCACGCTCTCCGCTTCGGCGGCATCGGCCGGTCCGGGCACCATCACCACCTGCAACGCGGGATACACCGCGAGCAGCATCGGCAGCAGCGTCGCCGCCTCGCGCGCACTCCACGACCGCGCCGCCGCGGCACTCCGCAGGTTCACCGCCACGAAGTCGCCAATCCCCCGCTCACTGAGCCACGCGTCCACGCGCGCACGAGCGGCATCCGGAACGTGCAGCCGGATCGGCGCCGCAAGCGCGCTCGCCGCCGTCA
>JANLSF010000544.1:0-3049 GCA_031362285.1 Gemmatimonadota bacterium
ATGAACGTGGTCTTGCCGGCACCATTCACGCCCACGACGAGCAGCACGGTCGGCGCGGTGGCGGCACGGAGGAGAACGCGCTCGCTGTTGCCCGCGCGCAGCGCCCCCTCGATCAAGGCGCGCAGCGCCTCGCGGAACTCGTCCTCGTTCTTCACGTCGCCGCGCTTGGCGAGCCGCTCCACCTCGGCCACGAGGCGCAGCGTGGTGGGCACGCCGAAGTCCGCGCCCAGCAGCAGTTCCTCGAGTTGCTCGAGGTCCCCCGTCTTCACCCCGCCCTTGAGCAGCACACCAACGTCGACGAGTGCGACGTCCTTGATGCGCTGCCACAACGAGCGCCGGGCGAGGTCGCCCGCCTTCTGGATGAGCCGCATATGGAGCGAAAGCTAGCGGGCTACCGCAGCCCCGCACGGCGACGCAGGATCCATTCCGCGCAGAGCAGCAGCACGATGAGCACGAACGGCCACACCGTCGTGCGCAGCCCCGGCGCCTCCCCGGCCGCCACGCCAGTGCCGATGGCCCCCGACACCGCCGTCGGTCGCCGCGCCACCCACTCGGCGCTCGGGTTCACCACGAGCACCGCGTCGCCCCCGCGCGCGTGCACGTCATACGTGCCGACGGCGAGCGACGGCGAGAGCGCGTCGGCGGCATCGCGCGCGAAGCGCAGCCGCACCGTGTCACGCGTGGTCGCGACCGCCGCACGGAGACCGCGCCGCGTGAGCGTCACCGTCACGAGCGTGTCGCTCGTGCTGCCCCGCCGCCACCGTACGGGATCGCCCTCGCGCAGCACGCCGGGTGCCGGGCGAGCGGCGCGCACGTCCGGTCGATCGGCCACCAGCCAATCGGCCGCCGCCCCCCACAGGGCGCCGAACGCGTCGGCCGGAATGCCGGTGCGCACGCGCCAGCCGCTGAAGCCGCCCGCCGTCACGACCACGACCCGGCGCGGCGTGGACCGCCCCGTCACGACCGCCACGGGGCGCTCGCCGCGGGCGCGGCTCGCCAGCAGCGCCGTCCACTCGCCCGCCGCCGGAGGGCCCGCCTCGATCGGCGGCAGTGAGTCCCACGGCACGCCGCCCAGCGCACCCGCCAGCGGTGACGACGGCGCCGACACCGCATAGAACTCGCCGGTCCGCTCGCGCGGCGGCACGATGAGCGCGAGGGCCCCGCGCGTCGCGGTGAGTGGCGCGCCGAAGATGGCCGTGTCGCCGTGCAGCACGGCCAGCGGCGCGCCGGCGAGCAACTTGCGCACGTCCGCCTCGGCGATCGGCGCCAGGCTGCCTTCCACGCGCCATTGCCCCGGCGCCACGCGCAGGTAGGCGCGCGTCGGGAGTCCCACGGCGCCCCGCAGCAGGGCGATGATCCATCGCGCATCGGCGTCCGGGCTGCTCGACACGAAGACGACGGACGCCTGGGGCGCCACCTCGAGCGCGACCGCCAGGGTGTCGTTGTGCGCTTCGCTGTCGCCGGCGCCGGTGGTCGCGGCGCGCAGCACGAGCGAGCCGGCCACGTCGCCGAGCTTGACGCGCATCGGCACCGTGCGCTCCGCCCACGCGGCGAGCGCCTCGATCGCCGCCTCGCCGACGGCCGCGCCGTCGACCGCGAGCCGCAGGCGCGTGGCGGCGCTGCCGGCGCCACCGGCGGCGAGCGACACGCGGACGTCGATCGAGTCGCCCGCCACGGCCGCGGCCGGTGCGTCGATCGCCGACACCGCGACGTCGGGGCGCGTCACGCGCGTCGGGATGACGATCCGCGAGCCCGACGGCAGCGACTGCAGCACCTCGGGATCGGCCAACTCGCCGTCGGTGACGACGACGAGGGCACGCCCCGCGGCAAGGGCGCGCTCGACGGCGGGCTGGACGCGCGTGGCCGGATCGGACGGGATCGCCGGAATGGCGCCGGCGCGCAGCGAGTCCCCGACGAGGAAGAGGGAGTCGGCGTCGACGTCGCGCGCTTCCCGCACCGCGGCGCGCCACGCCGCGCTATCGCCGCCGCGACGCCAACTCGACGAGGCATCGAGGGCGACAAACGCCTTCGCGCGCGACGTCGCGCCCGCCGGTACGTCGAGCAGCAGCGCCACGATCAGCAGCACGCTGACGGCGCGCGCAGCCAACGACGCCCGCGTCACCCACCCCGCGGAGGCGCGGATGGGCCAGTAGGCGGCGAGGGCGGCGAGCGTGCCCGCCACGAGGGCGATGAACCAGGACCACATGAGGCGGAAAAGTTAGCGGGCCGGCGTTCCACGTGCGGAATGCCGGCCCGTCCGAACCCGAGGCGCGTCAGCGCGCTCAATCCATCTGGCGGCGGATGAAGGTCGGGATTTCCATGTCGCCGAGCTCCGTGCTCGTTCGCGCCGGTCGCCCGGCGGGCGGCTGGCCGGTCCCGGAGGGACGCGTCTTCGCCGCCGGGAAAGGAATGACCGGCACGCCCGAGGATCCACGCTGCGTCGCGGAGCGCGGCGACTCGGTGGCCGTGCCCGACGACTGATCCGCCCCCCGATCGAAGCCGGTGGCGATCACCGTCACGCGCACCTCGCCCTGCATCGCCGGCTCGGTGACCGAACCGAAGATGATCTGCGAATCGTCGCCGACGGCATCGTGGATGATGTCGGAGATCTGCGTCACCTCGCCGAGGGTGAGGTCCTCGCCGCCCGTGATGTTGAGCAGCACGCCGGCCGCCCCGGCCACCGACACGTTGTCGAGCAGCGGGCTCGAGATCGCCTGCTGCGCGGCCTCGGTCGCGCGGTTCTCGCCGCGGCCGACGCCGGTGCCCATGAGCGCCGAGCCGCCATTCTGCATGACGGTCCGCACGTCGGCGAAGTCGACGTTGATGAGGCCCGTCTTCGAGATCAGCATCGAGATGCCCTGCGTCGCCTGCAGCAGCACCTCGTCGGCCTTCTTGAGGGCATCCTGGAACGGAATTCCCTTGCCGACGATGCGAGCAGCCGCTCGTTCGGCACGACGATCATCGTGTCCACGTGCTTGCGCATCTCGGCGATGCCCGCCTCGGCCTGCCGCATCCGCTTGCGTCCCTCGAAGAGGAACGGGCGCGTGAC
>JANLSF010000629.1:0-1900 GCA_031362285.1 Gemmatimonadota bacterium
GATCGAGCAAGGAGATGAGCTCGCTCGACGAGTAGGCGAGCGGACGGCGGCGACCTGCCCGGGGGGTCCTCCCGTTGCCCCCACCTGCCGATTATTCTTCAAGGCTGCACCCGTTGGACAGGTGGCTGAGTGGTTGAAGGCACCGGTCTCGAAAACCGGCGTACCGGTCACGGTATCGAGAGTTCGAATCTCTCCCTGTCCGTCACAATTGAAGCGAAGTCAACCGCGCGCCGGGTGGTCCGCCATTCGGCGCGCGTTGTCTGGACAGGTGGCCGAGCGGTTGAAGGCGCGCGCCTGGAAAGTGCGTATACGTTCATAGCGTATCGTGGGTTCGAATCCCACCCTGTCCGTGGAATGTCGAACGGCCCTCTGCGGTGCAGGGGGCCGTTCGTGTCGCGATCACCTCGGATGCGCTCGCCGCGCCAGCCCTACGGATCTTCCCCCAGCCACGTCCCCCCCTCGGCGAGGCGATAGCGCAGCAGGTACAGGTTGAGCGACCCGAAGCTCAGCTTCGTCTTGAGCTGCACGATCATCTTCCGGCTGTCGTCGGAGAGCCACAACTGCGCGCTGCCGCCCTCGGAGAAGATCCCCGACGTCTTGATGAGCGGCTGCACCACGATGCAGTTGAAGACCCCCGCCGGCACCTCGATCCGCTCCTTGCGCAGCACCTTGATGATGACCGGGTTGGCCTCGGGGTCGAAGTAGCGATCGTAGGTGTACTCCTTGCCGACTTCGAGGTTCTGCGTGCGCACGAAGTACAGGAACGAGCCGTCGTCGAGCGGGCTCTCGACGCTGGGCTTCTCCGGCTTGTCGTTCTCGGTGTACACCTTCCGCTCGGGGAAGAACTCGTAGCGTCGGTTGGCGCGGTAGCTCCCCTCCGAGATCTCCTGGTGGAAGCGGAGCGAGGCGAACTTCTCCGGCTCGATCCAGCTCTGCATCAGGTCGTTCACCTTGAACATCATCGTCCCGCCGGTGATGCGGAACAGGGTGTGGATGGTCTCCTGCCCGCGTATCGTCGCCGGCCCCTTCACGTACATCGACGCCGACCCCACGCGCAGGAAGCCGAACTTGAGCGAGTAGGCGAGCGACTCGCCCGTCACGAACGGCACGTCGAGCCCGGGACCCCAGCGCGTGGGCGGGGCCGCCAACGCCGCGACGGTCGGCGTGCCCTCCTGCTCGGCGTCCAGTGCGGCCACGCCCAGCGAGAGCGCCAGCGCTGCACAGAGCAGCAGGGCGCGCAGGGCCAGCCGATGGCGAAGGGCGGTACGCAGGGAGGTCATGGCGTGAGCGATCGGGGAGCGACGGTCCACACGGCGTAGTACGTGAGCGGGAACGGGAGCGAGTCGCGCGTGAGGGTGCGGCCAACGGCCGCCGCGCGCGCGACGTCGGCCGAGTCGATCCGGTTCCACCGGGTGATGATCCACGTGCGGCCCGGCGCAGCCATCGCCTCGGGCAGACTGTCGGTCATCACCAACGTCCGGTCAAGATAGAACTGCAACGACGGGTGCGTCGTTTCATTCACGAACTCTCCGGGCCGCCGGGGCAGCGCGCGCCCCTGCTTGCCCATCTGGTATTCCACCACCGTTTCCGTTCCCGGCGCCCGCTTGGCCACCTCGGCCGCCACTCGGTGCAACTCGGCGTGGAACCCCGGCAGCAGGGTCCGACCGCCCACCGCGAGCCCCCCGTAGTACCCCGTGAACACGAACTGGGCGAAGGCACCCATGGCCACGGTGCCAAGCAGGGGACGGACGAGGGTGCGCAGGGTCACGTTCCCCCATCGGCGCGCGCAGTCGTCGGCCACGAGCATCCCGAGCGGAATCAGGGTCGGCAGCATGTAGTGCGGCAGCTTGCTCCCGGCGGCGGTGAAGAAGGCGAACACGGTGACGGCCCACGTCTGGAG
>JANLSF010000922.1:0-8038 GCA_031362285.1 Gemmatimonadota bacterium
GGCGGCCGCATCCATCGCCGCTTCGAGCAGATCCAGGCGCGCTTCGCCGCGATCTCCTCCCGCGTGCAGGAAAACCTCTCGGGCGTGCGCGTGGTGCGGGCGTTCGCGCGTGAGGAGTCTGAGCTCGCGGCATTCGAAACGCTGAACCAGGATTATGTCCACCAGAACCTCGCGCTGATCAAGACGTCCGCGATGTTCCACCCGCTGCTGGCGCTGCTGTCCGGGCTCGCCGCCATGCTCGGCCTGTATCTCGGCGGCCGCGAGGTGCTCAGCGGGCGCATCACGCTGGGGCAGTTCGTGGCGTTCACCGCATACCTCGGCATGCTGAACTTTCCCGTGTATGCGCTCGGCTGGGTGATCAACCTGTTCCAGCGCGGCATGGCATCGTTCGCGCGGATCGTCGAGATCCTCGACCTGGAGCCCGGCATCACGAGCCCGCCCAGCGCACTCGCGCCTGCGCAGTGCCGTGGCGAGCTGGAATTTCGCGAGCTCACGTTCACCTATCCCGGCGCTCCCGCTCCCTCCCTGCGCGGCGTGTCGTTCCGCGTCCCCGCGGGCTCGACGGTGGCACTCGTGGGCCGCACGGGCTCGGGCATGAGTACGCTTCTGTCGCTGCTGCCGCGCGTGTTCGACCCGCCGCCGCAGACCGTGTTCCTCGATGGCCACGACGTGCGCGAGTACGACCTGGCGTGGCTGCGCAAGAACGTCGCCTTCGCCACCCAGGAACACGTGCTGTTCTCCGAGACCGTGGCCAACAACATCGCCTACGGGGCGCCTGGGGCACCGCGCGAGGCGATCGAACGCGCCGCGGTGCAGGCGCAGCTCGACGATGAAGTGCGCCGCTTCCCCAATGGCTACGACACGCTGGTCGGTGAGCGCGGCATCACCCTCTCGGGCGGCCAGCGGCAGCGTGCCTGCATCGCGCGCGCGCTGATCCTCGACAGCCGAGTCATGCTGTTCGACAACTGCCTCTCGAGCGTCGACACCCAGACCGAAGCAGGCATCTTGTCGGCGCTGCAGGAGAAGGCGCGCGAGCGCACCACGCTGATCGTGTCGCATCGCGTCAGTTCGGTGCGCGACGCCGACCTGATCCTCGTGCTCGAACGCGGGCGCCTCGTGGAGCAGGGCTCGCACGACGTGCTGATGGGGCGCCAGGGGCTGTACTACTATCTCGTCTCGCAACAGCTCTCCCTCTGACGATGCCCGCCACCGACCCGCCCTTCCTCCCTGACGCCCCGCCGCCCTGGCTCGCCCGTAGCCTGGCGACGGCGGCGCTCGTCACGGCCGTCGTGGCGGCGGTGGCGGCGCTCGTCATCACCGTGCCCGAGACGGTCACGGGGCGGTTCACGCTCGTGCCGCGGCGCGGCACGGATCCGGTGCGGTCGCCGCGCGAAGGGACGGTCACGCGGGTGCTCGTGACCGAGGCGGCGGCGGTGACCCGCAACGCGGCGCTCTTCCTCGTGTCGTCGGATCCCGCGCGCGATCGCGGCGCGGACCGGCAGGGCCTCGAGGCGGTGGTGTCGTCGGCTCCGCAGGCGCGCGCCGACCTCGCGCGCCAGCTGCAGAGCATCCGCGATGGCGACGCGGCCGAGGAGCGGCGCCTCGACGCGCGGATCGCGACGCTGTCGGGGTCGGTGGCCAACAAGCGGCGGCAGCTCGACATCGCGCGCGACCTCGAGGCGCGGGCGCAGAAGGGCATGGCGGGCGGCGTGGCCACCGCATCGGAGCTGGCCAACCTCCGCCTCTCGGCCAGCCGCACCGAAGACGAGCTGGCCCTCGCCCAAGGGGACCTCGAGGACTCCCAGTTGCTCCGCGCGCGCCTCACCTTCGACGCGGCGAATCGCGAGGCCGACCTCAAGGAGCGTCGCCGGCGATTGGAGCTGGAGATCACGCAGGCCACCGCGAAGTACGAGGCGTTGCGCTCGAGCGTCGAGGTGCGCGCCGGCACCTTCGAGGTGCGGAGCCCGTGCGACGGGGTGTTGTTGCGCCTGAACGTGCGCGCCGAGGGCGCCGTGGTGCAGCAGGGGGAGGCGCTCGCCGAGGTGGGATGCAGCGGGGACTCCCTCGTGGCCGTCGTGCAGGTCGCGCCGCAGGGGGTGGCGCGGGTGCGTCCCGGGCAGACGGTGCGGCTGCTGTATGACGCCTTCCCCTACCAGCGCCACGGCGTGCGGTTCGGGTTGGTCAGCTGGGTCGGAGGGAGTGGCAGCGCCACGACGGCCGCCGACTCCGGCGGCTTCCGGGCACGCGTGACTCCCGATGACGCCGGGCTGCGCATCGATGGCGCGTGGCGGCCATTCTCCCCGGGCATGGGAGGCTCGGCCCGGATCGTCGTGGCGCGACGCCGGCTCATCGCGTACGCGTTCGAGCCGTTGTCGCAGCTGCGCGAGGCCATGGCCGACCGGAAGTAGCGACCGGACGCAAGGGAACTGCGCGCCGTGGGCGCGCTACGTTGCTGCGTGACGACGTCTGCCGCGACTCCTCCGCTATTGGCCCTGGTCCTTGCCGGGGGCGGGAGTCACGGTGCCGTGCAGGTCGGGATGCTGCGCGCACTCGCCCGTTCCGGGTTCGTTCCGGATCTCGTGGTGGGAACCTCGGTGGGCGCGGTGAATGGCGCCTATTTCGCCTCGGATCCCACCTCTGCGGGCGTCGCGCGGCTGGCGACGATCTGGGGCGGGGTGCGTCGGCGCGACATCTACCCCACCGGGATCATGACCTGGTTGCCGGCGCTGCTCGGCCGCCGGTCGAACCTCTGCGATCCGCGCGGATTGCACGCGCTCATGGAGCGAAGCTTCGGGCCGCTCACCTTCGAACAGTTGGCGGTGCGGTGCGCCGTGGTCGCGGCCGACTTCCACGATGGGACGGAGGTCGTGTTGCAATCGGGCCGGGTGAGCGCCGCGGTGTGTGCAAGTGCGGCCGTCCCGCTCATCTTCCCGCCGGTGTCGCTGGGTGGGCGGCTGCTGGTGGACGGCGCGGTCAGCCGCAACACGGCCGTCGGCGTGGCGCTGGCGATGGGGGCACGACGGGTGGTGGTGTTGCCCACCGGGTTTGCCTGCGCGCGTGGCGCCCCGCCGCGCGGGGCCGTGGCCACGGCGCTGCACCACGTGAGCGTGCAGTTCGCGCGACAGCTGGCTGCGGAGGTCGCCGAAATCGCGGCGCGTCGCCCCGACGTGCGCCTGCACATCGTGCCGCCCCTCTGCCCGCTGCCGATGTCCTCGTACGACTTTGCGGGGGTGGACGCGCTGATGGCGCGAGCCGAGGGGACCACGCAGGACTGGATGTCGGGGGGTGGGCTCGAGGCGTCAGAGCTGCCCGGAGCGCTGGCGCCGCACGCGCACTGAGGCGCGCGCGGTGGACAGGCTGTTGGCGCCGGGCTAACCTGAGAATGCCAGCGGGGCATGCCGCGCCGCGGCCCGCACGCCCACCCCCGCCATGCCCCCACGCCCGAGCGCCATCGAGCTGTACAAGTTTGGCGGGGCCTCCCTCGCGGACGCCAAGGCCGTCATTGGCGCGCTGGACATCATCGGGAGGCCGCGCACCACGCGCCTCGTGGCCGTCGTCTCGGCCCTCGCCGGCGTGACCGACCGGCTGCTGGCGCTCGCACGCGCCGCACATGCGGGGGCGCAGCGCGAGGTGGAGGCCCAACTCGATGCCGCCCACCAGCTCCATCGCGACGTGGCCCTGGGGGTGGCGCGCCCGGGACCGGCGCGCCGCGCCCTGCTCGCGGGCATCGCGCGAGACTTCGCCGACCTGCGCACGCTGCTGCACGGCGTGGCCAGCCTGCGCGAGCTGACCCCGCGCACGCGCGACTTCCTCGTGGCGCGCGGCGAGCGCCTCTCCGCGCAGCTCGTCGTGGCGGGCCTCGAGGCGCGCGGCATCCGCGCGGAGTTCGTGGATGCCGTCGCGCTGATTCCGACCGACGGCGTCTTCGGCGGCGCCTTCCCGGATCTCGCGGCCTGTGATCGGGTGGCGCGCCGCCGCCTGCTGCCGCTGCTGCGCCGCGGCGTGGTGCCGGTGGTGCCCGGGTTCGTGGGCGCCGCCCCCGACGGCGCCGTGGTGACGCTCGGCCGGGGCGGCAGCGACCTCACGGCCACGGTGCTGGCGCGCGCCCTCCGCGCGCAGCGGGTCACGCTGTGGAAGGACGTGCCCGGCCTCATGACGACGGACCCGCGCCTCGTGCCGTCGGCGCGGATCATTCCGCAGCTCAACGTGCGCGAGGCGGCCGAACTCGCGTACTACGGCGCCAAGGTGCTGCAGCCGCGGGCGCTGATTCCGCTCGCGCGACGGCGCATTCCCGTGTTCGTGCGTCCCTTCGCCACGCCGGAGGCGCCGGGCACGGAGATCTCCGCCCGTCGCACGCTCGCGCGCTACCCGGTGAAGGCCCTCTCGGTCATCCGCGACCAGGCCATGGTCACGGTCACCGGCAACGGCATGCTCGGCGTGCCCGGCATCGCCGCGCGCACGTTCGCCGCGCTGCAGGCCGGGGCGATCAATGTCGCGATGATCTCGCAGGCCTCGTCGGAACACTCGATCTGCCTGTGCGTGCCGGCCGACCGCGCCGTCGAGGCGCGCGCCTCGCTCGAGCGGGTGTTCGCCGCCGAACTCGCGCGGCGCGAACTGGAGTCGGTGGACGTGCAGGTCGACATGGCGATGCTGGCGGTGGTGGGGCTCGGCATGGCGGGGAGCCCGGGCATTGCCGCGCGCATGTTCCGCGCGCTGTCCGGTGCCGGCGTCAACATCATCGCCATCGCGCAAGGCTCGTCGGAACTCAACATCTCCGTGGTGCTCGCCGCGTCCGACGCCGAGCGGGCCGCGCGCGCGGTGCACGACGAGTTCCAGATGGACAAGATCGGCGGCGGCGGGCATCGCGAGTCGGACCGCGTGGACATCGTGGTGCTGGGCTTCGGGCAGATCGGACGTGAGCTGGTGCGCATGCTGCCGCGCGTGAAGGGGCGCGTGCGCGCCAACATCGTGGCCCTGATCGACCGGAGCGGCTGGGTGTTCGCGCCGCAGGGCGTGGCGTCGCGCACGCTGGCCGCGCTGGCCGAGACCAAGGCCGGTGGCCGGTCGCTCGCCTCGCTTCCCGGGGGGCACGCCGGGAGCGCCGCGGACGCGATCGCCCACATTGCGCGACACGCGCTGGTGCACCCGGTGGTGGTGGACCTCACGGCCAACGAAACGATCCCCGTGCTGCATGCGGCGCTGCATGCGGGCATGGACCTCGTGCTCGCGAACAAGCGGCCTTTGTCGGCGGCGCGGCCGGAGGTGGAGGCGCTGCGCGCGCACGCGCGCGAGCACGGCCGGCGCATAAGGCACGAAGCCACCGTTGGCGCCGGGCTGCCCGTGATGGACTCGTTCGCGAAGCTGGTGGAGACCGGCGACCGGGTGCTCAAGATCGAGGGATGCACGTCGGGGACGCTCGGCTTCCTCCTCTCGGAGATCGGTCGCGGGGCGCCGTACAGCGACACCGTGCGCGCGGCGATGCGGGAGGGGTTCACCGAGCCCGATCCGCGCGACGACCTGTCGGGGATGGACGTGGCGCGCAAGGCGCTCATCCTGGCCCGGCTGATGGGGTTCCGCGGCGAACTGGCCGACGTGGCGGTGGAGTCGCTGGTGCCGAAGGCGCTCGCCGCGATGCCGCTCGCGCGGTTCCTCGCCACGCTGGAGCAGCAGGACGCCGCCTGGGCGGCGCGTCTGGCCGACGCGCAGCGGCAGCACCGGGTGCTGCGCTACGTGCTCACGGCCACCGCGCGACGCGTGCAGGTCGGACTCCGCGCGGTGCCGCTGTCGCACCCGCTCGCCTCGCTGCGCGGCACCGACAACCAGGTCGTGTTCACCACGCGGCGCTACCGCGAGCATCCGCTGGTCATCACGGGCCCCGGTGCCGGACCGGCGGTGACCGCGGCCGGCGTGCTGAACGACATCCTCCAGCTCGCGCCCGCATGAGCGCCGCCGCCGCGTCGCGCGCCGGCGTGATCGCCTTCGCGCCGGGCAGCATCGGCAACTTCGGCCCCGGGCTCGACGTGCTGGGCTGCGCGCTCACGGGGTTGGGCGACGAGGTGCACGCGTGGTGGACCGATGGCCTGCCCGGCGTGACGGTGGTGGACGCGGGGCACCCGGACCTCTCCACCGACCCAAACGAGAACTGCTGCGCGATCGCGGCACAGGCGGTGCTCGTTCGGGCGGCGCACGTGCACCGCGGCATCGCGCTGGCGGTGACCAAGGGGCTGCCGCTGGCCGGCGGGCAGGGAGGGAGCGCGGCGTCGGCGGTGGCCGGCGCGGTGGCCGTGAACCAGTTGATCGTGCAGGCGGGGGGCGTCGCGCTCGACCAGCAGGGGCTGCTGGCCGCCAGCCTCGTGGCCGAGGCGGCGGTGGCCGGCCGCCACCTCGACAACCTCGCGCCGGCCCTCATGGGCGGGATCGTCTGCGTGCGCAGCATCGACCCGCCCGAGGTGGCGGCCGTGCCCGTGAAGGTGCCGCTCTGGATCGCGCTGGCGCATCCGGGCATCACGCTGCGGACGGCCGACGCGCGCGCGGTCCTGCCGGTGGTGGTGACGCGCGAGGTGCTCGTGGCGCAGCTGGCGGCGGTGGCGGCGATGGTCACGGGGCTCGTCACCGGAGACGTCGCGCTCGTGGGCCGCGCCCTCGTCGATCACGTGGCCGAGCCCGTGCGCGCGGCCCTCATTCCCGGTTTCCTCGAGGCCAAGACGGCGGCGCTCGGCGCCGGTGCGCTGGGCGCCTCGATCTCGGGCAGCGGGCCGACGACGTTCGCGGCCTGCGCGACCGAGGCCATCGCGCGCTCGGCGGCCGACGCGATGTGCCGGGCGTTCGTGCAGGCGGGACTCGCCTGTGACGCGCGGGTGGCCACGATCGACTTCGAGGGAGCCCGATGGAGGAACGCCTGAACGACGCCCGATCGCCCGTGGCTGGTGCGCCCCTCTTCCTGGCGCCGGGGAGCGCCAGCGTGCAACGGTGCGCTGCGTGCGGCGCCGAGATCGCGGAGCGCAACCCGGCGCCCGCGTGCCCGGCGTGCGGCGGACTGCTCGAGATCGTGCACGCGCGTCCCGCCGATCCGACGGGGCGTCCGCTCATCGACGCGGCGCTGCGCGCCCAGTTCGCGAATCACTGCTGCGCGCGTCCGCTCGGACACCAGAGCGGGGTGTGGCGGTTCGGGTCGATCGTGATGCCGGCCGCGGGCGACGCGATCACCAGCCATCCCGAGGGGAACACGCCGCTGCTCGAGCGTGCAACGCTGAGCCGCTACGCCGGCGTCACACGTCTGCTGCTCAAGCACGAGGGGCACAACCCCACCGGCTCGTTCAAGGACCGGGGGATGACCGTGGGGGTGACGCAGGCGGTGCGCATCGGCGCCACCGCGGTGGCCTGCGCGTCCACGGGCAACACGTCGGCGTCGCTGGCCGCGTACGCCGCGCAGGCGGGCATCCCCGGGCTCGTGTTCGTGCCGGCGGGGAAGATCGCCGTGGGCAAGCTGGCGCAGACGCTGGCCTACGGTGCGCGCACCCTGCTCGTGCGCGGCGATTTCGACGTCTGCCTCCGCCTCGTGCAGGCCGCCTCGCGCGAACTCGGCATCTACCTGCTCAACTCGATCAACCCGTGGCGCGTGGAGGGGCAGAAGACCATTGTGCTCGAGCTGCTCCAGCAGCTCGGGTGGGAGCCGCCGGATTTCATCGTGCTGCCCGCCGGCAACCTCGGCAACACGGCCGCCTTCGGGAAGGCGCTGCGCGAAGCGCATGCGCTCGGGCTGATCAACCGCCTGCCGCGGGTGGTGTCGGTGCAGGCGGCGGGGGCGGCGCCCTTTGCGCGCGGGTTTGCGGAGGGATTCACCACGCGCCACACCGTGGCTGCCGACACGGTGGCGACGGCCATTCGCATCGGGGATCCCGCGTCGTGGGACCGGGGTGTACGGACCATCCGCGAGACCAACGGGATCGTGCTGGCGGTGAGCGACGACGAGATCATCGACGCCAAGGTGGCCATCGATGCGGCCGGCGTCGGGTGCGAGCCGGCGAGCGCGGCGAGC
>JANLSF010000641.1:0-1520 GCA_031362285.1 Gemmatimonadota bacterium
GGAGCAGAAGGTGCCGGAATTCCTCTGGGCGCAGGGGACGAAGGTGAAGGACGGCTACAACGCGGTCGCCGCCGACCTGGGGATCAGCGAGTGGACGAAGTGCGTGGGGCAGGCGACGCGGTCGGCGGTGGTGCTCGACGCGAAGGCGGGCAACCCGCTCGAGCTCAAGAGCCTGCTGCAGCAGGAGCTGATCCGCCGCGGCGTCCTGTGGACGGGGGCGCACGCGCTGAGCTTCTCGCACAAGGACGCGGAAGTGCAGCACCTGCTCGCGGCGTACCGGGAGTCGCTGTCGGTGCTCAAGGACGCGGTGGCGACGGGCACCGTGAAGGCGCAGGTCCAGGGGGAGCTGGTGGAGCCGGTGTTCCGGCGCACGAGCAACTTCAACATGAAGCCCAACAAGGCGTGAGCACGACCACCGAATTCTCGCTCGACGGGAAGGTCGCCGTCGTGACCGGGGCGGCCGGGCTGATCGGCCGCCACCACTGCGAAGCGCTGCGCGACGCGGGGGCGACGGTCGTGCTCGTGGACCTGAACCGGGGCGCGCTGGACGGCGCCGTGGCGTCGCTGGCCGCGGGCGGCGGGCCGGCGCCGATGGGGTTCACGGCCGACATCACCAGCGAACAGGACCTCACCGCGCTTCGCGACGCGATCCGCGCGACGTACGGGCGGCTCGACGTGCTGGTGAACAACGGCGCGATCAACGACAAGGTGGAGACGCGCACGATGGGCGTCGACGCGACGAAGTTCGAGAACTTCCCGCTGGAGGAGTGGCGCCGCGTGATCGACGTGAACACCACGGGGGTGTTCCTCCCCTCGCGGATCCTCGGGGCCGACATGGCCGCGGCCGGCCGCGGCAGCATCATCAACGTGGCCAGCACGTACGGCCTCGTGGGGCCCGACCAGTCGTTGTACGTGAAGCCCGACGGCACGCGCACGATGTTCAAGTCGCCGGCGTATCCCACGAGCAAGGGCGCCGTGCTCGCCTTCACGCGGTTCCTCGCGGCCTACTGGGGCGAGGCGGGGGTGCGCGTCAACACGCTCGTGCCGGGGGGCGTGGAGGCCGGGCAGGAGCCCTGGTTCCTGGCCAACTACGGCAAGCGCACGCCGCTCGGCCGGATGGCGCAACCCGACGACTATCGGGGGGCGCTCGTCTTCCTGGCCAGCGATGCGTCGCGCTACGTGACCGGATCGGCCGTGGTCGTGGACGGCGGGTTCACCGCATGGTAGCCGCGCCGGTGGCCCCACCCTCGGCCGACGTGCTGGCGCGTGCGCGGCGCGTGAAGCTCGTGCTGACCGACTGCGACGGCGTGCTCACCGACGCCGGCGTCTACGTGTCGGCGCAGGGGGAGCAGCTGAAGCGCTTCTCGTTGCGCGACGGCATGGGGGTCGAGCGGCTGCGGACGATCGGCAGCATCCCCACGGGCATCATCACGCGGGAGCAGTCGGCGATCGTGGCCAAGCGCGCCGAGAAGCTCAAGATCGAGGAGCTGCACCTCGGCGTGCGCGACAAGCTGCTCGAG
>JANLSF010000643.1:0-1612 GCA_031362285.1 Gemmatimonadota bacterium
CGGCGGGAAGAAGTGGGCCCAGCAGCGCGAGCGCACGCTCGAGTCGATCGAGCTGATGACGCACGAGCTGCTGACGCTGTATGCCCGGCGCCACATCGCCACGCGGGCGCCGCACCATCCCGACGGCGCGTGGCAACGGCAGCTGGAGTCGAGTTTCCTGTTCGAGGACACGCCCGACCAGGTGAAGGCCACGCGCGACGTGAAGGGCGACATGGAGCGCGCGCAGCCGATGGACCGGCTGCTCGTGGGCGACGTGGGCTACGGCAAGACGGAGATCGCCGTGCGCGCCGCCTTCAAGGCCGTGCAGAGCGAGCGCCAGGTCGCGGTGCTCGTGCCGACGACGATCCTCGCCGAGCAGCACCACCGCACGTTCACGGAGCGGCTCGCCGACTTTCCGATCAAGGTGGCCGCCCTGTCGCGCTTCCAGACCGCGAAGGACCAGGCGGCCGTCATGGCGGGGCTCGCCGACAGGACGATCGACATCGTGATCGGCACGCACCGGCTCTTGAGCGAGGACGTCGTCTTCAAGGCGCTGGGCCTCGTGGTCGTGGACGAGGAGCACCGCTTCGGCGTGAAGCACAAGGAGCGGTTGAAGCAGCTCAAGCTCGACACCGACGTGCTGACGCTGACGGCCACGCCCATCCCGCGCACCCTGCACCAATCGCTGGCCGGGCTGCGCGACATGACGCTCATCCAGACGCCGCCGCGCGACCGGTCGCCCGTGCTCACCTTCGTCGAGCCGTGGGACGACGGCCTGATCGAGGAGGGGATCGCCCGCGAGCTCGACCGGGGCGGGCAGGTGTTCTTCGTCCACAACCGGATCGAGACCATCCTCGGGATCGCCGACCACCTGCAGCGCGTCGTGCCGCGGGCGCGCATCGCGGTGGGCCATGGCCAGATGAAGGAGCGCGACCTCGAGGCGGTCATGCGGCGGTTCGTGGCGGGCGAGGTGGACGTGCTGGTGTCCACCCTGATCGTCGAGAGCGGCCTCGACGTGCCCAACGCGAACACGATGTTCGTCAACCGGGCCGACTACCTGGGCCTCGCGCAACTGTACCAGCTGCGCGGGCGCGTGGGTCGGTCGCACCGGCGCGCGTACTGCTACCTGCTCGTGCCCGACCAGGTGGACCTCGACGCCGAGCGGCGGTTGCAGGTGCTCGAGCACCACACCGAACTGGGGGCGGGGTACCAGGTGGCGCTGCGCGACATGGAACTGCGGGGCGCCGGCAACCTGCTCGGGCCCGAACAGTCGGGCTTCGTGCAGGCCGTGGGCTTCGACCTCTACCTCAAGATGCTGGAGGCCGCGGTCAAGCGCGTGACGGCCGGGGCCGAGGCCCGGCGCGTGGTGCCGGCCGATGTCTCGCTCGACGTGCCGCACTTCCTGCCCGATGACTACGTGCCGTCGTCCGACGCCAAGCTGGACCTGTACCGTCGCCTGACCTCCGCCACCGACCCGGCCGCGCTCGAGGCGCTGGGGGTGGTGGTGGGGGACCGTTTCGGGCCGTTGCCGGGGCCGGCAAAGGCGCTTATCGCGTCCGCCCTTTTGGGGGTCATGGGGGGGCTGCTGGGGGTGGTGGGGGTGCTGGTGCGGGGCGACGAGGCCCGCATTACA
>JANLSF010000923.1:0-1886 GCA_031362285.1 Gemmatimonadota bacterium
GGTCAATTATGGGGTGGAGTTGTGCCGAACCACCGCGCCGCGGGGTGGGGGGGCGCCCCCAGAAAAGAATAGTGGGCATGGGCCGCGGGGGAGGCCGGGGTCCGCGGCTTTCTTGGGTATGGCGGCCACCGCGACGCGCTACTTCTCGCCGGCGCCGTACGCCCGGATGAAGTCCACTTCCAGGCGGAACGGCCCGTCCTGGCCATCGACCATGTACAACCCCACGCTCCGGATGCGCGCCAGGTCGATCGGCGGCGCCTTCACCGCCTGCCCGAACACGGTGCTCCGGAGCGCGCCGAAGGGCACGCGGACCACCACCCACTCCGCCGAGGTGGGAAACGGGGCCCGACGAGACACGGTTCGACCGTACGTGCGCAGGCCGTCGTCGAGCTCGACCTCGAATTGGCGGCCACTGCCGCGGACCCGGAGCTCGATCCCCACCTGACCGGTCACGTCCACCTCACGGCGAGCGCGCACGGAGGTGAAGCCGCCACCCTGCGTCACCAGCGTTCCCGTGAAGCGGAGGGTGCCGTCCTCAACCGCCACGAAGCCCGCCGAGCGGCCGCCCATGACTCCGTCGTTGACGACGATCCACTGCGCCTCGTCGGCGCGATCGAATGCGAAGATCGTCACGGGCGCGGGTCCGGTGAGGGGAGTCTGACGCGGCCGCGCGCCAACGCCGAGCAGCAGGAACAGCGACGGCAGGAGCCGCAGCGGGATGTCCGTCAGGCCGATCAACTTTTCCGCCCCGCCGCCTTCTTCTTCGCGTCCTTCGCCTTCTGCTGCCGCCCCTTCACGGCGGCCACGATCAGCGCCTTGAGCGCCCGCTCGTCCACGTCGGCCAGCCGCTTGATGTGCACGCAGCCCCCCTTGAGCTTGGCCGGCGCGATGGCGGCGAGCTTCTCCTTGAAGCCGTCGGCGCTTCGCAGGTTGTAGAGCACGATATCCTGCGCGCGCGACGCGAAGGCCATCAGCGGCCAGTCCATCGTCGAGCCGTCGGCGTACAGCACCGGCTCGTTGCCGAAGCCGATGATCTCCTCGCCCCACATCACCGGCTTGGACTTGGTCGCCGACTCGAGCATGCGGGCGATTGCTTCGCAGGCGGCGCGGCGTTCGGCCGGCACCTGGGCCGCGAGGTGCTTGGCCACGGAGGCGGTGGTGGGGCGGGTCTTGGCTTCAACCACGGCTGCGAATCCTCGCGGTAGGGGACGCGTTCAGGGCACTGCGGAGGGGTTGATCGCCTGCTCCAGCAATTGCGCGGCCTTGGTCACCAGCTCCGCCTCGCGCGTGAGCGCGGCCGCCACCTTCACGATCTGCTCGTCGGCCTGCTTCCACTCCTTCTGCTCGATCGCCTCGCGCACCCCGGGCATGGTCTTCACCCCGTAGCCCGTGTAGTAGCCGGGCGCGTACAGCGCGTGCTGGTACCACGGCCGCCGCGGAAGCCCCTCGGGAAGGAGCATCACCTGGTCGCTCTGGCGCAACAGGGCGTTGACCTTGGCGAGCGCGGCCGTACTGGCCTGGCCGCCGGCGAGTCCCGCGTACGCCTTCTCGAATCGCGTCGCGGCGCGCTCCAGGTCGTCGGCCGCGTTCTGCGCGGGGGCGAAGTTGAGGTTCTGCGCGGGCGCCTGCGCCTTGGGCGCCGCCAACGGCCGGCGCGGGTCATCGGTGAGCGTGAACACGCCGTCATTCACCTGGCGGTTCAACTCGTCGATGTCCTTCGACGTCTTCTCGCGCAGCGCGATCAGCTCCGCCAGGTACTTCCGCGTGGTCTCCGACAGGTTGCCGAACTCCGACGGCAGCACGTCGGCATTCGCTACGCGCATGACCATCGTGCCCGCCACCTGCGCCAGCGCGCGCCCGTACACGAACGACGTGTCGCTGAACCG
>JANLSF010000687.1:0-6507 GCA_031362285.1 Gemmatimonadota bacterium
TCGGCTGGTCGAGCCCGAGCGAGACGGAGCCGAAGAAGTGCTCGAGCGTCTTCTGGGCGCCGAGCGCCACGGCAATGCCACCGATGCCGAGGCCGGCCAGCAGCGTCCCCACTGGATAGCCGAAGTCGGCGAAGATGCCGATGATGCCCACGAACACCAGGAGCACGCGCGCCACGCGCCCGCCCAGCGAAATGGCGGAGCGCATGGCCGGCCGCCCGGCGGCGAAGTCGGCGTCGGGGAGGAGGCGCACGGTGACCGTGACCGCGCGGAGCGCCCACCAGGTGAGGGCGATGATCGAGAGCGCGCCGACCACGGCGCCCAGCACGCGGCGTCCCGCCACGGTCACCAGGACCGACGACGACGCGGCCTGGAAGAGCAGCGCCGCCAGCACCGTGAGGGTCGGGGAGCCGAGCACCGAGACGAGCACGCCGGCGGAGTGCTCCGTGGTCATGGGCAGCGCGTGCACGGCGGCGCGGAGGACCGGCCGGAGCAGGAAGGTCAGGACCCCCACGAGCGGCACGAAGAGGAGCACGGCCAGCCACTGCCACCACTGCACCTGGAACGGCCCGGCGAGGAAGAGCCAATCGGGGAGCCGGTCGCGCAACCAGCGATCCTCGAGTTCGTCGTACCACCCGTCGATGCTCGCGACCGTTTTCGGTCCGAACGCCCAGTGGGGCGGCGCTGGCGTCTCGAGGCGCGTGAGCCGCACCGGCTGCGTCCCCAGTTCGATCGAGGGGACGCGTCCGATCTGTTCGCGGTCCACCGGCAGCCCGTCGGTGGTATCGCCGCCGGCGCGTGGGGAGAGCTGGTCGAGGCGGATCTCCACGTGGCGGTCGAGCACGGCGGCAAGCCGGCGGGCCAGTTCCGGCCCGCGCGAGGCCGAGTCGGCGGGCACCATCAGCCACCGCGCCGCCTCCGTCCAGTTGCCGCGACGCGCGGCGCGCTCGAAGGCGCGCATGGCGGCGCGCGGGGAATCGGGGTCGACCCCTTCGGTCTCCTCGACGCGCGGCCGCGTCGTGTCACCGGCGGGCTTCGGCTTGAGCAGCGCCAGCTGGCCGTCGGCGGTCGTCGCCATCGCCAGCAGCAGGGCCCACAGGAGCGACAGCGAACGACGAAATCCGTGCATGCGGCCCAAGCTAACCATCAGCCGCGTGCCCCGGTGAGCGGCAGGCTGAACACCGTCGACGGTGGCTGCGGGTCGTTGGTGCGCGAGAGTTCCAGCCGGTCGATCACGATCGGCACGTCGAGCACGAGCTGCAGCAGGGCGCGTTCCATCGTGCGGTCGAGGGTGCGGTAGTAGCTCACCGTCAGGTGCGGCGAGAACGGAAAACGGACCGGCCCGAAGCGCAGCCCGCTGCCTGTCACCGCTTCGTGCAGCGCGCGCAGCGGGCCGTGCGGGTCGAGTTCGAAGCTCACGATGTCGGTGCCCGGGAACCGCATGGGGCGGCTGGCCGGCACGCGGAAGGGCGCCACGGCGGCGGCCACGCGCTCGAGCGCGGCGCGCACCTTCTCCGGCGGTTCATCGGGCAGGATCGGTCCCGTCCCCGACGACCCGATCAACGAGAGGTGCGGCCGGTTGGTGCGGGCGAGCTTGGGGTCATGGCGCGCGCGCATGGCGTCGAGCGCCGCCCCCGCCTCGCCCGCGACCGGCACGAGCACGAACGAGCCCGCGGCCCGCCGCCAGGCCATCCCCGACTCGGGGAGGTCGTCATCGTCCACCTCGGTGGCGTCGTCCGGGTTGGTCCACATCTACTAGCAGTATAGTTGACTGGGCCGGCGAGCGGGACTATGCTGCGGCATGACGCGCCCCCCGCCCGCCTTCACCGGCCGAGAGCTCGACCTCATGGCGGCCCTGTGGGACCGCGGGCCCAGCACGGTGGCCGAGGTGCGCGCCGCCATTGCCGACCCGCTGGCCTACACCACCGTGCTCACGATCCTCCGCACCCTCGACGCCAAGGGGCACGTGGCGCACCGGGTCGTCGGGCGCGCCCACCGCTTCCACGCCACGGTCACCCGCGACGCCGCCGCCGGCGCCGCCCTCCAGCGCCTCCTCGGCCCCTTCTTCGGCGGCTCGCCCGCGGCCCTGGTCGAGCGCCTCGCCCGCACGAGCGACGCCACCACGCCGGAACTCAAGCGCATCCGCAAGCAACTGAAACAGCGAATCAAGCAGCGTCATCGCGCGTAGGGCACGGCAGCCCCCGTCGCCCAGCCCCTCTTCCACACGATCGCCTCCATGCCCCTTCGACTGATTGCCGTCGCCGTCCTCGGGGCGACGTTGGTCGCTCCCGCCGCTCGCGCCCAGATGGCCACCGCCCCCGACACGGCCGTGCTCAACGCCCTGCGCTGGCGCTCCGTGGGGCCGGCGAACATGGCCGGACGGGTGACCGACCTCGCCGTCAGCACGCGCGACCCGCGCGTCTTCTGGGTGGCCTATGCCACCGGCGGCATCTGGCGGACCACCAACGGGGGCACGACGTTCACCGCCCAGTTCGACAAGGCGCCGGTGATCTCGCTGGGCGCGCTCGCGGTGGCGCCGTCCAATCCCGACGTGCTGTATGCCGGCACCGGCGAGGAAGACGCGCGCAACTCGATCTCGCCGGGCGGTGGCCTCTACAAGTCCACCGATGGCGGCGCGTCGTGGACCCTCATGGGGCTCGAGGCCACGCAGCACATCGGGCGAATCGTCGTGCATCCCACCAATCCCGACATCGCCTGGGTGGCCGCCGTGGGCGCCACCTGGGGGTCGAACCCCGATCGCGGTCTCTACAAGACCATCGACGGCGGCAAGACGTGGACGCGCCTCAAGCACGTGTCCGACAAGGCCGGATTCGTGGACGTCGCCATGGACCCGACGAACCCCGACGTGCTGTGGGCGGCGAGCTGGGAGCGCGTGCGCGGCGCGTACTTCCTCGACTCCGGCGGGCCGGGCTCCGCCCTCTGGAAGAGCGCCGATGGTGGCGCCACCTGGACCGAGGTGCGCGGCGGCGGCTTTCCCGCGGCCACGAAGGGACGCATCGGGCTGGCCATCGCGCCGTCGAACCCGAAGGTCGTCTACGCGATGATCGAAGCCGACACCGCCGCGAATCCGCTGGCGGCCGGTGCGGTGGCGGATTCCACCAAGCGCAGCAAGTCGGCCAGCGGGTTGTACCGCACCACCGACGGCGGGGCCACGTGGTCGTTGATGTTCCGCAACGCGGGCGACGCGCGCCCCTTCTACTACTCGCAGGTGCGCGTGGACCCGAAAAACGCGGATCGCGTCTATTGGATGAGCTCCGTGTTCCGCTACTCCGACGACGGCGGCAAGACGGCGCGCATCGCGGCCGGGAGCATCCACACCGACTGGCACGCGATGTGGATCAACCCCGCCGACCCCGAGCACCTCATGATCGGCGGCGACGGTGGCATCGCCCTGAGCCGCGACAAGGGCACGACGTTCGACTTCGTGGACAACGTGGCGGCGGGACAGTTCTACGCCGTGAGCTTCGACTATCGCAAGCCGTACTGGGTGTGCGGCGGGCTGCAGGACAACGGCTCGTGGTGCGGGCCGAGCCGGATGCGCAGTGCGCGCGCCATCCAGAACGCCGACTGGATCAACATCGGCGGCGGCGACGGCTTCTACACGGCGCAGGATCCCGATGAGCCCGGCGTGGTGTACGCCGAGTCGCAGGGCGGCAACATCCAGCGGCTCGACCTCGCGAGCAGCTTCTCCAAGCCGATCCGCCGGTCGCTGCTCGGCCGCACGATTCGCGCGTGGCAGGACTCGATGGTCACCACCCGTGGCGACACGACGCAACCCGAGACGCCCGCGCAGAAGGCGGCGCTCGACCGGTTCCGCGGCCGCATGCACGCCGACTCGGCCGATGACCTGCGCTTCAACTGGCAGACGCCGTTCTTCCTCTCGCCGCACAACCCGCGGACGGTCTACGCCGCCGGCAACCGCGTGCTCAAGTCCACCTCGCGGGGCGACGACTGGCGCACCATCTCGCCGGACCTCTCGGCGCTCGACACGATGAAGGTGCGCGTGAGTCTCACCACCACCGGCGGCATCACGGTGGACGCCACGGGCGCGGAGGCGCACGGCACGGTCACCACGCTGGCCGAGTCGCCGATGCGCGCGGGGTGGCTCTATGCGGGAACCGACGACGGCAAGGTGTGGATGACGAGGAACGATGGCGCGGCGTGGACCGACCTCACGACGCACTTCCCGGGGCTGCCGGCCGGCACCTGGGTGAGCCGCGTGGAGCCATCGCACTTCGACACCGCCACCGTGTACGTGACATTCGATGGCCACCGCACCGGCGACTTCGCGCCGTACGTGTACGCCTCCGACGACGCCGGGCGCTCCTTCCGCGCCATCACCGGCGACCTGCCGCGCACGGGTCCCGCGTTCGTGCACGTGGTCCGCGAGGACCCGCACAACCGCCAGTTGCTGTTCGTGGGCACCGACGTGGCGCCGTATGTGTCGCTCGACCGCGGTGGCCATTGGCAGAAGTTCGGCGCCGGCCTGCCCACGGTGCCGGTGCACGACCTGAAGATCCACCCCCGCGACCGCGAGATCATTGCCGCCACCCACGGGCGCTCGGTGTGGATTGCCGACATCGCACCGCTCGAGCAACTCACCGACAGCATCCAGGCCACCGCGCTGCACGCCTTCACCCCGCGCACCGCCTTCCAGTACGCGGTGCGGTTCGAGCAGGCCTACATCGGCGACCGGACCTTCCGGACGACGCAGCCGCCGTATGGCGCGAGCATCTGGTATCGCGTGGGCAAGGCCGACAGCACCGCGGCCGCGCCGGCGACCGGCGCCACGCCGTCGCTCCCCCCGCAGGCGAAGATCACGATCCTCACGATGCGTGGCGACACCGTGCGGACCCTCAATGGGCCGCTTCGCCAGGGCGTGCATCGCGCGGTGTGGGACATGCGCACGAACATCGCGCCCCTCTCCCCGTCGCAGCGCCGCGACTCGATCACCACGCAGCGGTTGCGCGATGCCGCCCGCGACTCGGCCAAGGCGCTCGCCGCGCGTGACAGCGCCGACCGTGCGGCGGGACGCCCGAGCGCCGCGCGCCCGGCCGTCGAGGTCGCACAGAACGCGCCCATCGGGCTGTCGTTCGGCTCGCGCCCCAGCGGAACGTCGAGCCGGGCGAGTACGTGGTGGTCATCACCATCGGCACGCGCAGCGTGCGCACCGTGGTGCGCGTCGAGCGGGTGGGAGAGATCGGCCGCGACACCGACTTCTTCGGAATGGACGATGCCCCGGGCTCGGCGCCCGAGCCGGCGCGCCGATGAGCGCACGCTCGTGACGCCGCGGGTTCTCCGGGTGGAGCCGGCGTCGCCCGATGGCGCGGCGCTCGACGAGGCGGCGGCGCTCATCCGCGGCGGCGACCTCGTGGCCTTTCCCACGGAGACCGTCTACGGTCTGGGCGCCGATGCGCTCAATGCCGACGCGGTGCAGCGGATCTTCGCGGCCAAGGGGCGGCCGGCCACCAATCCGGTGATCGTGCACGTGACCAACGCGGCCGCGGCGCGCACGCTGGTGCGGGCCTGGCCGGAGGCGGCCGAGCGGTGCGCCATGCACTGGTGGCCCGGACCGCTCACGCTCGTGCTCCCGCGTGCGGCGCACATCCCCGACGTCGTGACGGCCGGTCTCGACGCCGTCGCCGTGCGCGTGCCCGCGCACCCGGTGGCGCGCGCACTGATCGCGGCCGCGGGACGTCCCATTGCCGCGCCGAGCGCCAACCGGTCGAACGAGGTGTCGCCCACGACGGCGCAGCATGTCGCCAAGGGGCTTGGGCGCCACGTGTCGCTCATCCTCGACGGCGGGCCCAGCGTGGTGGGGCTGGAGAGCACCGTGCTCTCGCTCACGGGGCCGGTGCCCCTCGTGCTTCGTCCCGGTGGCGTGAGCGTCGACGCGCTGCGGGCTGTGCTCGGTCGGGTGGACGTGCGCGAAGCATCGGTGGGAGACACCGAAGCGCGGACGTCGCCCGGCATGATGGCGCGCCACTATGCGCCCCGGGCCCGCGTCATCCGTTTTCGGGGAGCGTTGCCCACTCCGCCGGCGGGGCCATGGGGCGCGCTGCTCATCACCGGTCGCGCGCCGGTGGCCACGCTCGTGGTGCAGATGCCCATGGATGCCGCCGCCTACGGCCGCGCGCTGTACGCCGCCTTGCACGACATCGACGACGCCGGCTGCGGCACCGTGTTCGTCGAGGACCCGCCCGAGGGCGAGGACTGGCGGGCGGTGCGCGATCGCCTCGCGCGCGCCGCGACCCCCGCGTAGCCCCAGACTGTCGGGGGAGTTCCCACGACGGTTCGGCGTTTGCCCGATGGCCGGACCATGGCTGCGGGGCGATCCTCAGCAACCACGGAGGACCCTTTTTTGCGACACGTCGTCATCCTGGGCGCGGGTACGGCTGGCACGATCATGGCCAACCGGCTCATGCGGCTGCTCGCGCGCGAGGTGCGCGCGCAGGAGCTGACCATCACGGTCGTGGACCGTGATGACCG
>JANLSF010000732.1:0-3788 GCA_031362285.1 Gemmatimonadota bacterium
GGCCGAGCGCACGTTCATGGGGCCGCTCAGGCCACGGTCGCTGGTGGAGGCGAACGCCGTGACCTGCAGGCGTTCGGTGGACGCCGTGGCAAACACCGCGAGGCGTCGCTCGTCGTTGTTGGTGCGTCGCTCCACCGCGTCACTGCCGGTGGCGCCATCGCTGTTGACGAAGGCGAAGTCATTGCGTGCCTCGCGCCACGCCGCTCCCGCCCGCACGCGCACGCCGAGCGCTTCGAGCGTGGTGGCACCCTCCACCAACCGGGCGCCGAAGGCACCCGTCGAGAGCGTCAGCACCGGCGCGTCCCCGGTGGCGAGGGCAATCGTTCCGCCGAGCGCGCCGCCTCCGGCCGCACCGTCGGCACCGGGCGTGACGCGCACGCTGGACAGAGCGGCCAGGGGGAGGTCGGCGGCGTCAGCCGTTCCGCTCGCCGGGTCGTTGAGGGCGATCCCGTCGAGCGTGACGAGCACCTGCTCCGCGCGCGCCCCTCGCAGTTGCCAGGTGGCCTCGCCGCGCGACGACCGGGCCGCGACGCCCGGCATGCTGGCGACGAGGGCGCCAAGCGTCGGTTGCGACGCCTCGCGTGCCGCCTGCACGTCGCGCGTGACGGACGCGCGCGCGATCGGGTCGGCCGTGCCCGCGGTGCGCACGGACGGCAGCACGCTCACCGGCTCGCGCAACGCCGCCCGCAGCGTGTCGGCCGCGCCCACGGCAAGCCGCACGGGCGCATAGCCCACGCGGCCGAGCTGCAGGGTATCGGCGTCGCTGGCACTGACCATCGCGACGCCGTCGGCGCCGGTGATGGCGGCGCGGCCGCCCGTGCGGACGTGCACCCCGCTCACCGCCGACCCGGTCGCGGCGCTGCGCACGACGACGGTGCGTGGCCGAGCCGCCGCTTGCGGCGTCGGCGGTGCGACGATCGCCGCGCACGCGACGAGGAACGCGAGCGCGATCATCGGGCGCCCCCGGTGCTCTTGCGCAGCGGCACGAGCATCGGGGCGCCCACGGCGGGATCGCGCGTCACCACGAGCGGCCATCGGTAGACGCGCTCCAGTGTCGGGCCATCCATCACGCGGGCCGGCGCGCCCTGCGCGGCCACGTGCCCCTGATCCAGCAGCACCAGCCGGTCGGCAAAGCGCGCCACGAGGTTGAGCTGGTGGCTCACGAGCAGCACGGCGTGACCCGACGCCGCGATGCCGGCGAGCAGCTCGAAGAGCGCCATCTCGTGTCCCACGTCGAGAAAGGCCGAGGGCTCGTCGAGCACCAGCGCATCGCCGTCCTGCGCCAGCGCCCGGGCCACGCGCACCCGCTGCCACTCGCCACCGGAAAGCGTGTCCGTGGTGCGCGCTGCCAGCGCGCCGACGTCCGCGCGCGCGAGCGCACTCGCCACCGCGGCCGCGTCACGCGCCGTGTCGGCGCGCCATGGGGTCTGGTGCGGGAGCCGGCCGAGGGCCACGTAGTCCCGCACGACCAGCGGGAACGCCGGTTCCTCGCGCTGGGTCACCACCGCCACCCGGCGGGCCACGGCGCGCGGGTCGAGTGTGGCGCGATCGACGCCATCGATCTCGAGGCGTCCGCCCTCGATCGCGGCCCGGCCGATGAGCACGCGCACGCACGTGCTCTTGCCGGACCCGTTGGGCCCCGCGATCGCGGTGAGTTGACCGCGCGGCGCCTCGAACGACACGCCCTCGAGCGCGTGGCCCGCAGCGCGCGGGTAGCGCACGGTGACCCCCTCGAAGCGGATCATGCGAGGCGCCGCAGCCGCACGAGGAAGAACGGCACGCCGATGAGCGCGGTGACGGCGCCGAGTGGCAACTCGGTGGGGCGCCACGCGACGCGCGCGACGAGATCGGCCGCGATCACGAGCGCCGCGCCCGTGAGCGCCGACGTCCAGAGCGCGTCGCGCTGCCCGTGGACGCCGGTGCCGCGCGCGAGGTGGGGCACGACGAGGCCCACGAAGCCCACCAGCCCCGCAGCCGCCACGGTGGCCGCCGCCACCAGCGACGCCGCGAGGTACACCCGGCGGCTGGCCCGGTCCGGTTCGACGCCAAGCGCGGCGGCAGACTCCTCGCCGAGGGCCAGCGCGTCGATGTCGCGGGCCATCCAGCCCAGCGCACCTCCGCCGACGGCCAGCACGGCTGCCAGCCATCGCACCTGGAACCAGTCGGCATCGGCCAACGAGCCCATCATCCACCAGGTGGCGCCGCGGACGGTGTTGGCCGGCGCATTGGCCAGCAGCGCCATGATCGCCGCGTTCGCGAACGCCCCGACCACCACGCCGGCCATGAGCAGCAGTCGCGCGTCGCCCCGGCCACCGCTGGCGCGTGCCACCACGAGCACCACGAGCACCGCCGCGAGCGCCCCGAGAAAGGCCGCGAGGGGCACCGCCAGTCCGTGTGCCCCCACCGCCACGACGGCGAGGACGGCGCCGACCGCGGCGCCGCCGCTCACGCCCAGCAGGTACGGCTCGGCCAGCGCGTTGCGCAACGTCCCTTGCAGCGCGGCACCACTCATCCCGAGCCCGGCGCCCACGAGCGCGCCGAGGGCGACGCGCGGGAGGCGCACGTCGCGCACGATGGCGGTGGCGGTGACGTCATGTCCGGTGCCCACCAGCGCGCGCCACACGTCGGCGATGTCGAGCGTGACGCTGCCCAGCACGACGCCCGTCAGCGACGCGAGCGCGAGGGCCGCGAGGAGCAGGAGGAGGACGCGCAGCCGCATGCTACGGCGTGACCTCGGGGTGCAGCAGCCGGGCCAGCGACATCGCGGCCTCGCCCAACCGCCCGCGGGGGCGACCGACGAGCGATTCATCGACGGCGGCAAAGTGGTGCTCACGGACGGCGCGCACCGCCTGCCAGGGCGGTGCCGACCGGAGCGCCGCCACGGTGCCGGCGGTGACGAAGATGACGTCCGGATCGCGCCGGGCCACGTCCTCGAGCGTGACGGTGGGGCTGGGGCTCGGGAGGTCGTCGTAGAGGTTGGTGCCGCCGGCGATGGTCACCAGTTCGCTCAGGAACGAACCCCGGCCGATCGTCATGAGGGGGCGATCCCACACCTTCCAGAAGGCGGTGACGCGCGGTCGGCCCGCCGTGGCCCGGCGCACGCGCGCGAGGGTGGCGCTGACGGAATCCACGACGAGCCGGGCCCGCAGCGTGTCGCCGGTGGCACGCGCGAGCATGCGCGTCGTGCGCGCGAAGTCGGCAACGCGATCATTCCGCAGCGTGAGGGTGGGCACGCCGGCTCGACGCAGCGCCCGCGCGGCCGATCGCGTGTCCTCGCTGGCGTACAGCAGCACGAGGGTCGGGTGTGCGGCCAGCACCGCTTCGACGTTTGGCGGCAGCGCGCTGCCCAGGTCGGGGACGAGGCGGGCGGAGTCGGGCCAGCGGTCCCACGTGGTGCGACCGACGACGCGTGCGCCCGCCCCGATCGCGAACAACACCTCGGTGGTGGACGGATTGAGCGAGACTATGCGCTGCGGCGGCGCGCCGATGACCAGCGTGTCGCCGAAGTCGTCGATGATCACCTCGGCGCCGGCGGCGCTCGGCGGCCGCCGGGGGGCGTCGCACGCCAGGGCTCCCGTCGCGCACAGCAACGCGAGGGCGATCGGTCGAGCGACGACGCCGTGAAATGAAAACGCGGGCATTTCTCACTGGAATGGAGAAAGCCCGCAACGCCGACTGTCGCCTTCTGCGACCCCGGACGCCACTAGCCCTCCCCCGAGGGTCTCTAGTCGGCAGCGGGCAGGGGTCGTCTCCTGGCTCCGGGCATCCCGCTCCGCCTTCCCAGCCGT
>JANLSF010000934.1:0-6965 GCA_031362285.1 Gemmatimonadota bacterium
TCAGCGTCGTCATCCGCATCACCCTCGAGCAGATGATCACCCCCGACGCGCTCCGTGGGCGCGTCTCGGCGATCAACTTCGTCTTCATCGGCTTCTCCAACGAGCTGGGGGCCTTCGAGAGCGGCGCCACCGCCGCGCTGCTGGGCCCGGTGGTGAGTGTCGTGGCGGGCGGCATCGGTGCGGTCCTGATCACCGGCCTGGTCGCGCTCCGCTGGCCGCAACTCACGCGCATCGGGCCGCTCGACACCTTGCGCCCGGCCGAGGCGCGAGAGGCAGAAGCGGCCGCCGTGGCCACGGCGTCGGAGGGCGGGCCATAGGGCAACGTCCCCGAGGCGTTGCGAGCGCGCACGGTCCTTCGCAACTTGACGAAGACCCGCACCGGAGGCCCGCATGCACCGCGCCGTGCTTGTCGCGATCGTCGCCACCCTCTCCTCGTCCGCCGGCGCGCAGGCATTCGTGGGCCGGTGGGAGGTGCGCAACCAGCAGGGAGGCACGACCACGCTGGTCCTGACCGACGGCGGCGTGGGCAAGTTGGGGGGCACCTTCTCCGGCAATGGCAACAGCTTCGCGGTCGCGGGCGCCGTCGCGGGAGACGAAGCCACCGGGACGATCACCGGTCGCGGGATGGCGTTGTTCTTCCAGGCGCAGGTGAAGGGCACGACGCTGCTGCTCGTCGTCGCCGAACCGGGACCGGCGGGGACCCCGAACCTTGCGACGGCGCAACAGATCCTCATGACGCGGGCTACGGGGGTCGCCGGGGCATCGCCGAACGCGACGGCCCCGACCCCCGCGCCCAGTCCGCTGCCAGGCGCGGCGCGCGCGTCGCCCACGGGCCCCGGCGGCGTGACGGCGCAGGACCAGCAGATGATCCGCGTGCTCACGGCGAACGCGTGGTGCGCCTTCAGCTACTCCGGCACGCAGACGTACAGCAGCTCGTCGGGGAACACGCGCACCGAGCGCGTCGTGCTCTCGCCGGACGGATCCGCCAGGTCCAACGCCGCCAGCGAGCGAACCAGTTCCGGCGAGAACGGCAGCGTGGCCGCCAGCAGCGGCGAGGGGACCCTGGGTCGGTGGCGCTTCGAGCGCGGCGTCCTCGCCTTCTCGGCCGACGGTGTCGCTTGGCAAAGCGCCAACTTCAAGATGACCTTCAATTCCAACGGCTCGCCGATCCCGGTGGTCGACGGTCGCGAGTACATGGTCTGCCGCTGAACCGCCCGGCCGCCCTCACCGGCTCGGCGCGCGCGACCCCGCGCGCTCGAGGCTATCGGCCACGAGCACCAGACGCGTGAGTTCCGCTTCGGCCTCCCACCCGTGGCCGATCCCGCGCCGTGCCACCGCCCGCGCCGAATCGAACTCCGCGCGCCCGATGAGGCAGGCCACGTAGCCGGACCGCGGCACCCCGGCACGCGGCACCATCGCCAGCGCCTCGCGATAGAGCGGCAGGGCCGGACTGCACAGGTCACGCTTGCGGTACGCCTCCGCGAGGTACGCGCGCGGTTCGAAGTCGTACTGGTACAACGCGATGGCGGCCCGCAACTCGTGCTCGGCATCCCGCAGCCGGCCATGGTCGAGGTACCAGGCCCCCAGGTTGTAGTGGGCCCGATACGCGTCCGGGACGTCGCGCACCGTCTGCTCGAACAACCGCTCGTTGTCGTGCCACACCGGCGACCGGTCGGCGCTGCGCCAGACGCCGGCGACCACGACCACGCTCACGATGGCCACGAGCAACCGGCCCGGCACCGGCGGACGGCCCGAACCACCGGGGACCGCCCCGCGCGCCGCGTCCACCGCCCACCCCAGCAACACCATGGCCGCGATGCTGGGCACGAGGAGCGTGCGCTCGGCGAGGATCAGCCCGGCGACGACGAGCGTGTTGCTCACGGGAAAGAGCGTCACCACCAGCCACGCGCACGCGAAGGCGGGCACGGGCCACCGCGTGCGGCCGAACACCGCCGTCGCCATCACGAGGCCGACCAGCAGCACGCCGGGGACCAGCAGCCAGGACCAGCCCCGGAACACCTCGATGTAGGGGGGCGAGTATTCCGCCGCGAGCCGGACCGGGGCGTAGAGCAGGCGGAGCCACTCGAGCGACACCCCGAGCATCGTCAGGTGCCGGGTCGTCCCCGAGTTCGTCGCCCACACGATGTGCGGATACTCCCCCTTCACCCCGGAGAGCGCGGCTCCGCGCATGGCGAGGTAGGCGCCGGCGACGAGCACCAGCGCGCCCGCCAACGGCAGCAGCGGCCGAAGCCGCTCGCGCAGCGGCGGCCCGCGAACGAGCAGCAACTCGGCCGCGCCGAGGAGCAAGGGCAGCATGGCCGCGTGCTCCTTGGCCAGGCAGCCGAGCGCGTACAGCGTCGCCAATGCGCCGACGTCGCGCGGCGTGAGCGAGCCGCGGCGGCGGCGCTCGACATACAAGGCCACGGCCAGCACCATGGGTATGCCGGCGAGCAGTTCGGAAAGCCCCACGACGTTGGCCACCGCCTCCACGTGCACCGGATGCGCCGCAAAGAGCAGCGCCCCGGCGACGGCTCCCGGCTCGTCCAGCACGGCGCGCATCAAGCGCAGCGCGGCGAGGCAGAGTGCCACGTACAGCAGCACGCTCGCCCCATGGAACGGCCCCGGCGCGCCCTCCTGCATCGCCCACAGGGCGGTGTACGCCGTCATCGTGAGCGGCCGGTACAACCCGCCGCCGCGCTCCCGCGGCCAGTACGACTCGGCGAACCGGTGCCACCAGTGCGCCGCGTCGTGCACGGCGGCGTTGGTCTGCACGATCGGGATGTCGTCCATGGCGAAGCCATTCCCGAGCGACGTGGCCGAGGCCGCGATGGCCACGACCACCACGGCCCACGGGGCCCAGGACCACCGGTCCGTCCTCACGCGCGTCCCCGCGCCGGAGCACGGGTCGAGCGTCGCCGCGGCCGCGGATTGTCGTCGCCGGCGTGCGTGGTGGCCCCGGCCTCGGGGCCGTCAGGGCGGTCGGGTGGCGTCACGCCGTCAAGCTAATGGACCGACTCACCTGCTTTCCTCGTCCGGGGGAGGCGGTAGCTTTCCGGCAGTCCGCGGCCCGTCCCCTTCGCACACTTCACCCGTCCGCCCGTGCCCGCCGCCAAAGCCGCTCCCGCCGAACGTCGCACGATCACCGTCCTGCCCGGGGACGGCATCGGCCCCGAAGTGGTGGGGGCCGCGGTCCGGGTGATGCGTGAGGCGGGCGTCCCCCTCGACTTCGAGGAAGCGATCGCCGGCGGACGCGCCTTCGCCACGGGCATCGGTTCCGGCGTGCCGGCGGAGACGCTCGACTCGATCAGTCGCACGCGCTGCGTGCTGAAGGGACCGCTCGCGACTCCCATCGGCAAGGGCGAGAAGAGCGCCAACGTCACGCTGCGCAAGCTGTTCGAGACGTTCGGCAACGTGCGCCCGGTGCGCGAGCTGCCCGGGGTGCCCACCGTGTTCGCGGGGCGCGGGGTGGACCTCGTGATCGTGCGCGAAAATCTCGAGGACCTCTACGGCGGGATCGAGCACATGCAGACGCCGGGCGTCGCGCAGTCGCTCAAGGTCGTCTCGAAGAAAGGGTGCGAGAAGATCGTCCGCCTCGCCTTCGAGGTCGCCCGCAGCGAGGGGCGCGAGAAGGTCACCTGCGCGACGAAGGCCAACATCCTCAAGCTGACCGAGGGGATGCTGCAGCGCGCCTTCGACGAGATCGCGCCGGAATACCCCGGCATCACGGCCGAGCAGATGCTCGTCGACAACTGCGCGCACCAACTCGTGATGGCGCCCGAGCAGTTCGGCGTGATCGTGATGACGAACATGAACGGTGACATCCTCTCGGACCTGGCCTCGGGCCTCGGTGGCGGGCTCGGCTTCGCGCCGAGCGCGAACATCGGCTCCGGCTGCGCCATCTTCGAGGCGGTGCATGGCACGGCCCCGGCCATCGCCGGCCAGGACAAGGCCAACCCCACCGCGGTCCTCCTCGCGGCCGTGATGATGCTGCGCTACCTCGGCGAGTTCACGGCCGCCAACCGGATCGAGTACGCGATCCTCGTGACGCTCGAATCCGGCGTCCACACGTCGGACCTGGCGCGTGGCAAGCCATCGGTGGGCACCGTGGCGTTCACCGATGCGATCATCGGCAACCTCGGCCGGAAGACCGACCACTGGACCGTGCGCTCGGGCACGCCGATCACCCTGCCGCCCGCCGTGACCTCGCCGGTGCGCGTGGTGGCGCGCGATCGCATGGTCATCGGCGCCGACATCTTCATCGAGTCACCCGGCGATGCGCCAACGATCGGCGCCGCGGTCGAGCGCGCCGTGGCCGGGTCGCCGTTCAGGCTGCTCCTCGTCGACAATCGCGGCACGCAGGTCTACCCCAGCACCGGCGGCGCCCCGTCCGATTCGGTCGACCTGTGGCGGTGCCGGTACCTGACCGCGAACGGTGAGGCCGCCACCGACCTGGCGCTGCTCGACCTCATCTCCCGCACCGCCACCGTGGCCCCGTGGGTGCACATCGAGAAGCTGCAGCGTTTCGACGGCGTCGACGGATTCACGAAAGCGCAGGGGCAGTCGTGACGGCGCCGCTGGTGGCCGTGATCATGGGCAGCACCTCCGATTACGACGTCATGTCGGCGGCGTGCGATGTGCTCGACGAGTTCGGTGTGCCGTACGAGAAGCTCGTCGTGTCGGCGCACCGCACCCCCGACTTCATGTTCGAGTTCGCGGCGCTCGCCGAAGCGCGCGGCCTGCAGGTCATCATCGCCGGCGCCGGCGGCGCGGCGCACTTGCCGGGCATGGTCGCCGCCAAGACGCTGGTGCCCGTGCTCGGAGTTCCCGTGCCCTCCACCGCGCTCCACGGCACCGATGCGCTCCTCTCGATGGCCCAGATGCCCGCCGGCGTGCCCGTGGGTACGCTGGCCATCGGGCGGCCTGGCGCCATCAATGCGGCGCTGTTGGCCCTCGAGATCCTCGCCAACACGCGCCCCACGCTCCGCGCGCAACTGCAGGCCCGGCGCGATGCCCGCGCGGCCGAGGCACGTGGGAGCTCCCTTCCCTGATCGGTCCGTGCACGTGACCTCGCCCATTCTCCCGGGTGCCACCATCGGCATCGTGGGTGGCGGCCAGTTGGGCCGGCTCACCGGCATGGCGGCGCGAGCCATGGGGTACGACGTGCACGTCCTCGATCCCGACCCGGCGTGCGCGGCGCGCGTGGTCGCGTCGCGCACGGTGACCGCCCCGTACGACGACACGGCGGCCGCCGAGGACTTCGCCGCCCGTTGCCAGGTGGTGACGCTCGAGATCGAGCAGGTGCCCAGCGCCACGCTCGCCGCGGCCGCGCGCCACTGTCCCGTCCACCCCTCCGCTGCGGCCGTGCACACCGTCCAGGATCGTGGACGCCAGAAGCGGTGGCTCGCCGCGCACGGCTTCCCCGTGGGGCCCATGCAGGTGGTGACCAACGCGGCCGAGTGCGCCGAGGCCGTGCGTGCCCTGGCGCCCTGCATCGTGAAGGCCACGATGGGGGGATACGATGGCCGCGGCCAGGCGCGCGTGCGCGACCCCGAGGCCGGCGCCACCGCCTGGGCGGACATCGGTGCGCCGCAGTGCGTGGTCGAGCAATTCCTCGACATCGCCACCGAGATCAGCGTGATGACCGCCCGCAGCGCCGCGGGCGCGCTCGCGAGCTTTCCCCCGTCGCTCAATCACCATGACGAGGGCCTCCTCACCTGGTCGGTCGCCCCGGCGCCGGTCGACGACGCGCGCGCCCGCGAGGCGGTGGCGCTCGCCCAGGCGATCACGGAGACGCTCGGCATCGTGGGCCTGCTCGCGGTCGAGTTGTTCATCACCACCGACGGCCGCCTGCTCGTCAACGAGCTCGCGCCGCGCCCGCACAACACCTTCCACCAGACCGAACGTGGCGCCAGCGTGAGCCAGTTCGAGCAGCTCGTGCGCGCCGTCTGCGGGCTCCCGCTCGAGGCGCCCACGACGCTCGTGCCGGCCGCGATCCACAACCTGCTCGGCGAGTGCTGGGCCGGTGCGCCTCCCGACTTCACGCGCGCCTGGGCGCTGCCGGGCGTCCGGGTGCACCTCTACGGCAAGCCGCTCGCGCGCCCGGGTCGCAAGATGGGGCACCTGTCCGCCGTGGCGCCCACCCCCGAGGCCGCTCGCGACCTCGTGCGCGCCGCCTTCGCCACGCTCATGCGCGCGTAGCCGGCGAGCGCGGGCCTCAGCCGTCGAGCTGCTTCGCGCCCTCGATGATCGCCAACACGGCGGGGTTCCGCACCTTGCGATCGAGGGTGATCGCGTAGAGCCGCTCCTTCACGCCCTCGAGTTGGCCGAGCGCCTTCACGCGGTACTGGGCTTTCACGTCCTCGGCCACGAGCGACGGCGCCGCGAACACCCCCTCCCCCTCCATTCCGAACGTCTTGAGGACGGCGCTGTCCTCGAACTCGCCCACGATCTCCGGACGCCAGTTCCGGTCCGCAAACCAGAGGTCGACGTGACGGCGCAGCTGGGCATTGTCGGTGGGCATGAGGAAGGGCGCGCCGTTGAGCGAGTCGGGGAAGCTCTTCGCCAGCTTCGCATGCAACTTGGGCGCGGCAAACACCGTCACCGCACCCTCGTACAGCAGGTGGTTGAAGGTGCGCACCTTGATCGTCGGTGCCACCGGCGCGTCGGTGATGACCAGGTCGAGCGCATGGATGGCGAGGTCGGCCACCAGCGGCTCCGGCTTGCCGTCGCGAATGATCACGCGGCGCTCCGAGGCATGCAGCACCGGATGCACCAGCCGATGCACCACGAGCTTGGGGATGACGTCGGCCACCCCCACCGCGAGGCGCGCGAGGCTGCCGGCGGCGCGGCCGCGCAGCGTGTCGGACAGCTCGCGCCCCAGCGAGAAGATCTCCTCGGCGTACCGGTAGGCCATCTTCCCCGTGTCGGTGAGCACGAGGTTGCGCCCGCTCCGCTCGAGCAGCTTC
>JANLSF010000755.1:0-3412 GCA_031362285.1 Gemmatimonadota bacterium
CACCAAGCTCGTGGCCTCCTCGGGGAACGGGCGCATGTCGGTCGCGGCCGGGGTCACCGACGCGCACATCTCGAGCGGCAACGGGCGCGTCGACGTGAGCGGGGTGCTCGGCCCCGTGCAGGCTTCGAGCGGCAACGGCGACATCGTGGTGGGCACCACCAACGGTCCGGTGCGTGCCTCCAGCGGCAACGGCAGGATCTCCGTGAGCATGGACAAGCTCACCGGGAGCGGCGACATCGAACTGTCCACCGGCAACGGGCGGGTGGAGCTGGTGGCGCCGGCCGATTTCTCCGCCGACGTGGACGCGCACACGGGCAACGGCTCGGTGAGCACCGACTTCCCGATCCAGCTCATCGGGCGACTCTCACCCACCCGGATGCGCGGCACGATCGCCAACGGCACGCGGCGGCTGCGCATGTCGAGCGGGAATGGCGCCATCGACATCCGGAAGAAGGCGTAACGCGAACGACGCCCGCGTCACCAACGCCCCACGCCGGCCGATGAAAGGAGCGTGGCATGGCGGGATCTGAGGGGGGGGTGAACGGATGGGCCCGACTTCGACAGTCCGTGTCCCCGGAACGTTGCGCCGCCGGATGACGCTCCCCCCGCGTCAGTCGTCCTTCTGCCCGAACACCGCCATGTTGCTCGAGTGCCCCGGCGCGATCTTCTTCTCGGGGTAGATCCAGTGCACCGCCTGGTTCACCGCCGTGGCCGCCTCGGCAAATCCCGACGCGATCAGCTTGAGCTTGCCGGGATAGGTCGTGATGTCGCCCGCGGCCCAGATCCCGGTCCGCCCGGTCTCCATCAGGCTGTTGACGACGATCTCGTCCTTCTCGAGCGAGAGCCCCCACTCGCCGAGCGCCCCGATGTCGCTCACGAAACCGAGCATGGGGAGCACCGCGTCGGCCGTCAGCGCCAGCTCCACCTTGGTCTTCACCTGGCGGATCCGGATGCCGGTGAGCGCGTCGCTCCCGCCCGAGACGTCGCACAGCTCGCACCAGGTGTGGATCGACGCCAGCCCCGCGGCCACGGCCCGGTTCACGTCCGCGACCGTCGCGCTGTGGGCGCGGAACCGGTCACTCCGGTGCACGAGGTGCACATGCTTCGCCTTGCCGGCGAGCTGCGCCGCCCAGTCGAAGGCCGAGTCGCCGCCGCCGATGATGACCACGTCCTTGCCATGGTACGCGGCCGGTTCGAGCACGATGTCGGAGATGCCACGCCCGTACCACGGCGCCGCGACCGCCTGCGGCAGCTTGCGGGGCGAGAAGGCACCGATCCCCGCCGCGATGACGATCGCCCGGGTCGGAAAGCGATCCTGCTCGGTGACGAGCACGAACTGTCCGTCGCCCTCCTCCAACCCGACGACATTCTGGTTGAGGTGCGCCGGCGACGGAAACTGCGCCGCCTGCTCGATGAGCGATTTCACCAGGTCCTTGGCCAGCACGCGGGGGTAGCCCGCCACGTCGAAGATGTACTTCTCCGGGTAGAGCGCGGTCAGCTGGCCACCAAGCTGCGGGAGCGCGTCGACGATCTGCGCCGTGGCGCCGCGCATCCCGGCGTAGAACTGGGCAAAGATTCCGGTGGGGCCGCCGCCGATGATGGTCAGGTCGCGGAGTTCGTGCGTGGCTGGAGGCATCCCTGAAATTCGCCCCGCGGACGGGGGCATTCAAGCGGCGGGTCCCCGCCGGCGGACCACGACGCGACCGTTGCTGGTAGCTTTCGGGCCATGACCCTGAAGATCTACACCCGCACCGGCGACGAGGGCGACACCGGCCTCTTCGGCGGTGGCCGCGTCAGCAAGGACGACCCGCGCGTCGAGGCCTACGGCGAGGTCGACGAGCTGAATGCCGCCATCGGCATGGCCCGCTCGGTCGAGATGATGCCGCGCGTGGACGAAGTGCTCGCCCCCTTGCAGCGTGACCTGTTCGCGATCGGCGCCCTGCTCGCGACCCCGGACCACGACAAGATGCGCGAGCAGCTCACGAAGGCGCGCATCGACGACGAACGCATCGCCGAACTCGAGCGCGCGATCGACGCCGGCGAGGCCGAACTGGAGCCGTTGCGGGCCTTCATCCTCCCCGGTGGCACCCCGAAGGCGGCGGCGCTGCACGTTGCCCGCACGGTGTGCCGACGCGCCGAGCGGCGCGTGATCACGCTGCAACGCACGGTCCCGCTGCCGCAGCTCGCGATCATCTACCTCAACCGGCTCTCCGACCTGCTGTTCGTGCTGGCTCGCGTCGCGAACAAGCGGGCCGGCGCCGGCGAGGTCACCTGGTAGTGGCGGGAGGCCGGGGGTCGCGCCGCACCTCCGCGCCGGTCACGCGCGAGATTCCGGTCGCGCACGACATCCAGATGCCCGGCTACACGATCACGATCTCGCCGGGAATCCTCGAGTCGGCGGGGATGTTCATCCACGCCGCCACGAAGGGCCACCGGCACGCGATCATCAGCGACCTGGCCGTCGTGGCGCGCTACGGCAACCAGCTCCTCGACTCCTTTCCCCCCGGCGAGGCGGTGCTGCTTTCCTTCTACGGCGGGGAGGCGGCCAAGACGCGCGAGACGTGGGCGCGCCTGACCGACGAGATGGCCGAGGCCGGGATCGGCCGCGATGGCGCCGTGGTCTCGCTCGGCGGCGGCATTGCCGCCGACCTCGCCGGCTTCGTGGCGGCCACCTTCATGCGCGGCATCCCGGTGGCGCACGTGCCCACCTCGCTGCTCGCGATGGTCGATGCCTCGATCGGCGGCAAGACCGGGGTCGACATTCCGTCGGGGAAGAACCTCGTCGGGGCCTTCCACCAGCCGTCCGCCGTGATCGTGGACCCGCTCTGCCTCGCGTCGCTCCCTCCGGAGGAACTGCGCGCCGGGCTGGCCGAGGTGCTGAAGCACGGCGCGATCGCCGACGCGGCGTATTTCGAGCGTGTCGTGGCGGCGTTGCCGACCCTGCTCGGCGCGGACGGCGCGCGATCGAGCGAGATGCTCGACATCATCCGACGGGCGATCGCCATCAAGTGCGAGGTCGTCCGGCGCGACGAGCGCGAGTCGGGGCTCCGGCACATCCTCAACTTCGGCCATACCATCGCGCACGCCCTCGAGCTGGTGTCGCACTTCGCCATCCCGCACGGCGAGGCGGTGGCCATCGGCATGGGGATCGAGGCGCGCATCGCGGAGAAGTTGGGGGTGGCCGTGCGCGGCACTGCGGAGCGGATCGAGTTCGCGATCGCCGCCACGGGCCTGAGCGTCGCTCTTCCCGCACACCTCGCGCCCGAGGCGATCCTGGCGGCCACCGCGCTCGACAAGAAGTCGCGTTCGGGGGCGGCGCGGTATGCCCTCCCGACGTGCGTGGGCGGCATGGCGCAAGGCGACGGCAGTTGGACCCTCCCCGTTCCTGACGCCGTCGTGCTCGACGTGCTCG
>JANLSF010000807.1:0-7794 GCA_031362285.1 Gemmatimonadota bacterium
GCGACCACCGAGCAACTCGGCCAACGGGCCGGTCACCACGCCGTTCGCATCCTTGGGAAGCTTTTCCCAGATCAGGAGGCCGAAGCCGAGCAGCAGGCCGTAGTACACGGTGACGCGAAGCAGGACGTCATCCCACCAGCGCTTGAGGATTGACGGGGCGGGCATCAGGTCCGGGAGACGAGGGAGGGCATCACTTGCCGAACGGGAGGCGGTTGAGGGCGACGCGGCCGTTGCTCACGACCACCGTCACGTCCTGGATGACGCGAATATCGTCGAGCGGGTTCCCCTCGACGACGATCAGGTCGGCCTCGAAGCCACTGGCCAGGCGGCCCGTCTTCGCGCCGAGCCCCAGGCACTCGGCCGCCAATGACGTGGCCGACTTGATGGCCTCCATGGGGGAGAAGCCCAACTCCGTGAAGGCGACGATCTCCTGGCTCACGCGCGTGACGCTCGCGGGCCCGTACTGGGTGTCGACGCCGGTGATCACCCGCACGCCGAGCGCGCGGGCACGGCGCACCATCCTCTGCGCCACCGGAATCATGTGCTCGGCCCGGATGTGCAGCACGGGATCATCGTAGTCGCCGCCCGGGTCACGGAGGTCGAGCAGGGTGGAGTAGGTGGGCACGAGGAAGGTCCCCGACGTCGCCATCAGGCGGAGCGTGGAGTCGCTGAGGTAGGTGCCGTGCTCGATGGAGCGGACGCCGGCCTTCACGGCGGCATACGCCCCTTCGTCGCCGTGCGCGTGGGCGAGCACGGGCAGGCCGCGCTTGGTGGCCTGCTCGACGACGGCCCGCAGCTGCGCCTCCGTGTACGACTGCTTGCGCGGATCGGTGTTCGGGAGGCCGGCACGCTCGGTGCCGCGTGTCTTGATGACATCGGCGCCACGATCCGCGTTCACGTCCACGAGCAGGCGCAGTTCCTCGGGGGTGTTGACGCCTCCCGCAAGCGGCCCGAGGCGCGGGTCGGCGAGGACCGTCTCCCCGAGGTCGGGGGACACGAAGACGCCGGCGGCGAGCATGTCGGGACCGGCGATCCGGCCGGCCTTCACCAGCTCACGAATCGCCACGTCCTGGTAGTTGGAGGTGGACGCCGAGCGCACGGTGGTGACGCCGCTCTCGAGGGCGCGGCGAGCGGCGGCCAGCGTGCTGATGTGCGTGTGCGCGTCGATCAGGCCCGGCAGCACCCACCGGCCGCGCAGGTCGATCACCGTGGCGTCGGCCGGCGGCGCCGTGTTGGCCCCGATGCTCGCGATGCGCCCGTTGACGAGCACGATGGTGACGTCGCGACGTGGCTGCTCGGAGACGCCGTCGAGGACGTTGGCGTGCAGGAGCACGACCGGGCGTGGCCGCTCCTGCGCGCCGAGCGGCAGCACGGCCGCCACGACGGCGAGCGCGACGAGTGGCAGGCGCAGGCGGGAGATGGTCCGCATGGAGGGGCGGGCGATGGAGGGGAGGCCGCGACGCGCGGACGCTGGAACATCCAATAGTGGTGGCCGCGCGCTCCCACGGCCAGCGCACCGCGTGTGGCCGACTCAGCGGGGCCCGGGCTTGACAGCCACCCATATTGAGTGTTCATTCTCATCAACCCATCGTGCCAATTCTCAAGTCCTCTCCCTTCGTTCGACCGTCCCAGCCGCTCGCCGCGGCCGACGCACGCGCCGCGTCGCGTGTGGCGCTCGTTGAGCGGGGATTGCGCCTCAATCTCACGGGGCTGCTCTACACCTCGCTCGAGGCGACCGTCGGGATCGTCACGGGGATCGCGAGCGGGAGCGTCGCGCTCCTCGGCTTCGGCATCGACGCGGCGATCGAGTTCACCGCCGGGCTGACGGCGCACTGGCGACTGGCCGCTGATGGCGACGAGGAACGGCGGGAGCGGATCGAGGGACAGGCGCATCGGGTGATCGCGCTCCTCTTGCTCGCGCTCGCGGCGTACGTGACGTTCGAGTCGGTGGAGGCCCTCATCCTCGGCGCGGGTCCCCGCCGGAGCTGGACCGGGATCGCGCTGGCGGTCGCGTCGGTGTCGTTCATGCCCTGGCTCGCACGCGCCAAGCTCCAGGTGGCCACGATGCTCCGCAGTGGCGCCCTCAAGGCACAGGCGGCGCAGACCCGCATCTGCGCCTGGCTGGCTGGGATCCTGCTCCTCGGGCTCGGCCTCGATGCCGCCTTCGACTGGTGGTGGGCCGATGCCGTGGCCGGGCTCATCATGGTCCCGCTGATCGTGAAGGAGGGACTCGACGCGCTCCGGGGCGACCACACGCATCACTTCCTCGCGGACGACATCGACGAGGTCCAGAAGCACCGCGCCCCGGTGATCCTCACGTCGGAACGGCACTGATGGCCCGGCAGCGCCACACGCGCCAGCGCGCCGCGATCGAGGCGGCACTCGCGGCGAGCGCGCATCCGATGAGCCCCGAGCAACTGCGCACGCGGGCCAAGGACACGGTGCCGGGCCTCGGCATGGCCACCGTGTACCGGGCCATTCGCGACCTGACCGAGGAGGGTGCGCTCACGGCCGTCGAACTGCCCGGCGCGCCACCACGCTACGAACTGGCCGGCCGCGGGCACCATCACCACTTCCAGTGCCGCCAGTGCCAGCGGGTGTTCGAGGTGGATGGATGCCCGGGCGACCTCTCGGCCATCACCCCCAGCGGTTTTGCGTTGGAGCGGCACGAGGTGGTGCTGTACGGACTGTGCGAGGAGTGCGTACCCCGCGCGGTGATGACGCCCTAGCGATTCGCTCGAGGCGCGGTCGGCCTATCGGGCGGGGAAGCGCGCCGCAAACCAGTCCTTCGCCGCCCGGGCCAGCGGCGCATTGAGCTCGTGCCCGCCCTCGTGCCACTCGAGCGTGACGTCGGCGCCGGCGTTGCGCAGCAGGGCCACGAGCCTCTCCACCTGCAGCGGTGGCGCGACCGCGTCGCGCGTGCCGGCGCCCACGAAGACGACCGTCCCGCGCAGGTCGGGCAACACCGCCGGCTCGAAGGGCACCATGGGGGCGAAGAGCATCGCGCCGCGCAGGGCACCGGGGTGGGCGAGCAACACGCTGGCGGCGATGTTCGCCCCGTTCGAGAAGCCGGCCGCGACCACGCGGCGGGCATCGAAGTGGTAGGCACGCGCCGCGTCACCGAGGAAGGCCGAGAGATCGTCGGTGCGCCGCGCGAGATCCTCGAGATCGAACACCCCCTCCGACACGCGACGGAAGAAACGCGGCATGCCGTGCTCGAGCACCGGGCCGCGTGGCGAGAGCACCGCCCATCCGGGTGCGAGCATGGGGCCGAGGGGGAGGAGGTCATTCTCGTCGCCCCCGGTGCCGTGCAGCACGAGCAGGGTGCCGGCGCTCTCGTGTTCGGGCGGGACATACCGGTGCACGTAGCCCGTGGGGACGGTGGGCGCGCTCGCGTCGTCCTGGGGCGCGTCCGGGCCCTCGTCGTCGAGCGGCGCGAGGGCCCGCACGATGTTCGGACGCATGGGCTCGAGCCAGGGCGGCAGCGAGAGCGCCTGCCCGAGCGTCTCGGCCGGCTCGTCGAGCAGGAAGCCGGGCTGGTCCGTTGCCAGCTCGAACAGGACGCCGCCCGGCTCGCGGAAGTACATCGACCGGAAGTACCGCCGATCAAGCTGCCCGGTGATCGAGAGTCCGGCGTCGAAGATGCGCTCGCGCACCGCATGCTGCACGGCGTCGTCCGCCACGCGCCACGCGACGTGGTGCACGGTGCCCACCCCTTCCACGCCGTGCACGAAGCCGCCGACGATGCGCAGGTCGAGGTAGGCCCCCGACCGCGGCACCCCGCAGGCGTAGCGGAGATGATTGCCGTCCTTCGAGACGGGCACGAAGCCCAGCTCCTCGGTCACGAGCGCGCGGGTGTCGCGCTCCTTCTCGATCCAGCACGTCACCCCGTGCAGCCCGCGAATGGCCACGTCGGCGCTCACGCCGCCGCCGGTCGAAGCCGGGCGTTCCGACGCTTCCGGCGTGCTGACCAGCTCGAGGAGCATGCCGTCGGGATCCCGGAACTCGAGCACCCGCTCGCCGTGGCGCGACTGCGGCAGTCCGTGCGTCACGCCGAAGTGCACGAACCGCTCGATCCACCAGCCGAGCGCCTCCGGTGGCACGGCCAGCGCGATGAGCGCGCACTGTCCGATGCCGACGCGCCCGTGCGGCGCCCCCATCCATGGAAAGAAGGTGATGATCGTGCCCGGGGCGCCCGTGCCCGTGCCGAAGTACAGGTGCCAGGTCCCGGGGTCATCGAAGTTCACCGTGCGCTTGACCAGGCGCAGGCCCAGCACGCGCTCGTAGAACTCGCGGGTGCGACGCGGGTGGCCGCAGATGGCGGTCACGTGGTGGAGGCCCAGCAGGGCGACGTCGCTCATGGCAGTCCCGGACGGGTCATGGATCGAGCGCCACGCGCAGGTGCGCGGCGAGCGGCGCGAGCGGAGGGCGCAGCGACGCCGGCAGCGTGTCGCGCACCTGCACCGTGGCCACGAGGGCCTCGTAGGGGACCACGCCGCCCGCGAACGCGATCAGTCGCGCGAGGCGCAACGCGCTCGTGACGCCGATCTCGAGCTCGTCGGCGTCATCGGCGAGGGTGAGGGCGCGCACGGCGTGGGTGAAGGCCTCGCCCGCCAACAGCCCGAGCCGCTCGCCCCGGGCCAGGCGCGCGCGCAGCTCCGGGGCGAGCAGGGTGCGCACGTCGTTGCCGGCCAGCAGTTGCGCCACCGAATCGGCGTAGCCCTCGGCGAACTGCGCCGGATGGAGCGCATGCAGCACCCCGTCGGGGCCGGTGGTCTCGGCCACCACGTCGCCGTCGGCCCCGCGGCGGACGATGACGCGGTATGTCGCGCGCTCCCCCGTTCGGCGATGCGTGAGGACGACGGCGTGGTCATCGTCTTCCGCCACGTCCACGCACGGCGCCGCGTGGTCATCCACGTCGGCGTCGAGGGCGCGGCTCGCGCCCCACCCGGCGGCCACCCGGGCCAGGGGCGGAACGGCGGGCGCGCACATGGCGCGAAAGAGGTCGGCGGCCGTCCCCATTTGCGGCTCATTGCTTCGGGCTGCGGCGAGCCGGAGCATCAGGCCGTCGCGGAGGGCGCCGCTGTCGTCGGCCAGCTCGATGGCGCGCGCGGCGTAGCGCAGCACCTGGCGCGGTTCGAGTCCCGCCACGTCGTCGAAGAACCAGGCGCACGACGTGAAGCAACGCAGCGTGGCGCGCTCCTGTTCGAGCAGGCGCCGACCCGCGAGCAGCGACGCGTCGTTGCCCGAGCGCAGGCGCGCGCGCACCCAGTCGGCCACAGGTGCGCCGTCGTTCCAGGCCACCTCGCCGTAGGCGTCCAGCGTCGCGCCGGCGTCGGTGAACAGCGGGGGCGCGTGCGCGTCCCAGCGCGCGTGCAGCTCACCCGCGAGCCAGGTGAGGGCGTCGCGCAGCGGGGCCCGCCACGCCTGCGACCACCCACGCTCCGGGGCTCCGGCGCAGCCACACGCCGAGCGCCAGCGCTCCACGCCGTGCGAACAGCTCCAGCTCGACGGGCTCACGAGATGCGCCCGGTGATGATGCGGCGAACGTGCGACCACCGAGGCAAAGTTCTCGAGCCGCACTGACGGCGTGCGGGCCACCGTGTCGATCGCCGCCGCGAGGGCCATCTCGCCGAAGGCATGGTGGTGGCCGAACGTCTCACCGTCGGTGGCCACGGCGCGCACGAGGGGCGCGGCCTTGCCGCCGTGCAGCGGCGCCGTGTCGAGGAGGCGCGCACTCAACGTCGCGCCGCTCTGCAGCAGCGGGCCGAAGGCGATGTCGTGCGCCAGCGCCCCGTCATACACGCACAGCGCGATCGTCCGGCCGCCGCCGGCGGCGAACGTGGCCGGATGTCCATCGGACGGCGGCTTGGTCACCTGGTGCGGGGCGACAACCGTGAAGCGGATCCCCTCCTCGGCGAGCGCGACCAGCGTGTCGTCGTCGACCGCCGTCTCGGGACACCACATCCCCTCGGGATCGCGCCCGAACCGACGGCGGAAATCGGCGATCCCCCAGCGGATCTCGGTGCGACGCTCGCGCGGTGAGGCGAGCGGCAGGATCACGTGATGGTACGGCGCGGCGATGGCGTTCCCGTGCCCCAGTCGCGCCACGGACGCGCGGTCGGCGGCCACGATGGCGCGCCAGGTGGCGGGCGCCGACCGTTCGAGCCACTCGGCCAGCGTCGCCCCGATGTCGAACGACATGGCTTCGTAGCAGTTCACGAGGCGCGCGATCCGCCCCTCGGCATCGAGGAGGCGCGCCGTCGCCATGGGGGTGTAGCACTGCTGCGTGATCCGTTCGTTCCAGTCGTGGGCCGGCGCGGCGCTCGCCTCCCGCTCCACCACCTCGAGCCAGGGATCTTCGCGTGGAGGCTGGTAAAAGTGGCCGTGCACCACGACAGCGCGCACGGTGCTCACCCCGCCGCCCCGGCCGGGACCAAGGCGCTCCCGGCGAGCGCGACCCGCAGGCCGTCGAGCACACCGGGAAAGATGTCGTCGCGCGTGCGCAGCGTCTCGGCGAACTCGCGCGTGCTCTCGAGGTCGACGCCGGCCTGCCCCTCAAGCGCCGCGAGCAGGCGGCTCAAATCCTCGGCGTGCTCGATGAACCGGCGCTCGGCGTAGTCGGCCACCTCGCCCGTGGAGATGATGAACTGCCAGTCGCTCGACTGCAGCAGCAGCAACGACCGCGTCGCCTGCGCGAGGATGGCGTGCTTGTCGGGATCGGCAAGGGCAACGGCGGCCACGGCCCAGAATCGCTCCTCGAGCGGCCAGAGGCGCTGCCACGTCCAGAGCGTCTTGGGTCCGATCCACATGGAGAAGTCGCCATCGGCGCCCCACGATCCCGGGGCCAGCTGCACGGCGCCCATCTGGCGCGCCCGCGCGAGGTGTCCCGATGCCGTCGTGGCGCGGACGGCCGGTTGTGCCGGGAGCGCGCGATAGAGCCCCTCGAGGAAATCCACCCCCTCGAACCACCAGTGCCCGAACAATTCCGTGTCGAACGGGGCGACGATCACCTCGCGCAGGGGATCGACCCCCTGCGTGGCAATGGTGCCGAGCGTGGCGGCGAAGTCCGCGCCGTGGCGCGCGACGGCACGCTCCGCCTGCTCGGGGCTGTACGGCTGCTTCTGCCCGAGGTCGGCCTTGGAGTCGGTGACGCGCCAGAGCTTGAGGCCGCCCGGGTAGCGGATCTTGTGGAACTCCAGGTACGACCCGTCGCCGGGATAGCCGTCGTGGCGGCTCCAGACCTTGAACGACGTGCGTGGATCGCGGACGAGGATGCGCGGCGCGTCCTCGTTCCGGCGGCGCCCGATGCGGTAGGTGCGATACGGCGAGTGCCGCCGCCGCCCGCTCTCGATGAGGACGCCCTCGCGCAGCAACTCGCCCTGCGTGAGGGCCACCTCGCCGTAGAGGCCGAGCGATTGTCCGGCGCGCGCCAGGTGCGCGTCGACCGTGACGAACCGGACGTGCGCCTCCTCGAGGAAGGTCTCGATGCCGGCACGGACCCGGCCCGCGCCGGGGGCCGACGGATCGGGGGCCCACGGTCCGCGCGGGCGGTAGGCGCACTCGGGGAGCCAGAGGCCGGCGGCGCGCACGCCGAAGATCCGTTCGTGCTCGTTGGCGCCCACGGCCAGCTGCAGCCGGATGCTCTCGTCGCGCCCGAGGAGCGGCAGGAAGCCGTGTGTCGCCGCCGAGCTGGTGATCTCGAGGCGGCCCGCGCGCGCATGCGCGGCGAGGGCGCCGATGATGTCGAAGTCGATCGCCTCCCAGGTCTCCTTCAGCAGCATGTAGCGCTCG
>JANLSF010000815.1:0-2333 GCA_031362285.1 Gemmatimonadota bacterium
GGACGGCCGACGCCCGATCACACCGAATTGGCGTCCGGTAACATCGGCGGGCTGACCCTCCCCGCCGGTCTCTACAAGTGGTCGAACACGGTGACGATCCCGACGAGCGTGACGCTCAACGGCACCGCGACGGATGTGTGGATCTTCCAGATCGCCGGCGGCATCACCCAGGCGTCTGCGACCAGCGTGATCCTGACGGGTGGCGCGCTGCCACAGAACGTGTACTGGCAGGTGTTCGGCGTGGTCAACATCGGCACGACCGCGCACATGGAGGGCCAGGTCCTGTCGCAAACGTCGATCACAATGCAGACTGGCGCATCGATGAAGGGCAGGTTGCTGGCCCAGACGGCGGTGACGCTCGCCGGCAACACGGTGGTGAAGCAGTAACGGCACGACGGCGAACAGTTCCGGGAATGGCGGGGGGCCGATGCTGGCCTCCCCCAATACCCGCTACCGCCTCTCCCCGCCATCGGCGCCCTGCTTCAGCAAGCGTTGCCAGTGCATCAAGGCGATCATGCTGCTGCGGGTGCTGTCCCCCGCCACGCGAGTCAGCACCGCGAAATCGCCATTCGCGAAGACGTCGTAGAAGCCGAGCGATGGCCCGCGGCTGTTCGGAGGGCGCACGATGAACCCCTTGTCGGCGAAGTTGAAGAGCGTGTCCTGCCGAGTCGCGCGGAAGCCGCTCGACTCGTCCACGCGCGCCGCAAGCAGCAGCCCGTTGGAGAGGTAGAAGAGGGTGCGACCGTCGCGCGACCAGATGGGCTCGATCCCCTGGTCGATCGACACCGGCACGCGCGGTCCCGGCCCCGGCATGGGGAGCACGTAGATCTGGAAGGCACCAGACTCGTTCGAGGTGTAGGCCAGCCACTTCCCGTTGGGGGAGATGCGCGGCGACAGCTCGCTCGCCTCGGTCTTCACGAACTCCTTCTGGGTCTCCGGGTGCGCCAGCGACGCGAACTCGATGTCCTGGCGCTTCGAACGCGAGCGCGGGCCACCGGGCGAGCGGACCACGGCGAGATAGCCTCCCGGCGGCCCCAATGTGAGGCCGGAGATCGTGCTCGTACCCGAACCCGACGACGGCGACAGGAAGGGCAGCGCCTCGGCGCTGTGATCCCACGGCTGCACGAGGAACCGCCCCGAGAAGCCGCTTTCGCGGAAGACGACGCGGCGGGCGTCGAGCCATTCCGGGTACGAGCTGATCGCATCCCGGGTCATGGGGGTGAGCTGGCCGGTGGCGATCTCGAAGATCCAGACGTCGGTGCGCCCCTGTGACTCGCGGAGCGTGAGGGCGATGCGCCCGCCGTCCGGCGAGACGCGCGGCGAGAAGAATTCCCCCACCTGGCCGCTCACGCTCCTGGTCGTCCCCGTCTTGTCCACGATCGCGACGACGGCCCGCCGATTGCCGCTCCCCGGCGTCGCGCCCATCCGCGCGCCGAACACCACCGTGCCACTGGCGGAGACTGCCATGTCCGCCGCCCCAGTGGCGTCCACGCTCACGCCACTGGCGAGCAGCAGCCTGGCGCCCGTGACCGCGCGCTTGCCCACCGAGAACCCCACCGCCCAGAGCGACCCATCCGCGGTCGCGTAGATGACATGTCCGGGAGCGGCGAACCGGGCGCCGGTGCCGACGATCCCGAGGTCGGTGACGGCCCCGTCGGCGAGCGAGAGCACCCCGACCCTGTTGGCCGCAGGGGCGGCCCCGGCCGACGGCACGATGGTGACCAATGCGTCCTTCGAGCCCGGAAGCACCTCGGGCCATGCGAGCGCCTTGATGCCGTGCGCCGAGTCGGCGCGCGCGACCAGCCGCTGGGCGCCGCCTCCCGCCGGGACGCTCCACACCGAACCGCGCCGCGTGAACACGACCTCGTTGGCATCGCCCCAGCTGTGCTGACCGTCGGTCGAGTCGGCGAGTGGCAGCGCCGCCCCTCCTTCCGACGACACCTTCATCAGGCGCCCATCGGCGACGTACAGCAGCGAGGCGCCATCGGGCGAGAAGCCCGGGTTGCGCGCCGACTCCGTTCCATGCACCGGTCCGAAGTCGACGCCGGCCATCGGACGGGTGAACAACCGCGATGGCTGCGCGGCGATGACCCCGGCCAGGGCCAGTTGCGTGCCGTCGGCCGAAATCGCGATCGACCGGCCGCTCGCCGGGAGCGACACGCTGTCGGGAATGGCCACCGGGTACTTCGCGTACGGCGGGGCGGGCATGGCGAACCACGCCAGCGCACCGACCGCCCCGGCCGCGGCCGCCCCGCCGAGCACGATCATCCACGTCGAGGCGACCACCGTCGCGCGCACCACCGGGCGCGCCAGCACCGTGCCAAGCCCGCCGC
>JANLSF010000829.1:0-3682 GCA_031362285.1 Gemmatimonadota bacterium
CCGCCGCCGAGTCGTGGCGCGTGGCGCTCAAGGATGCGCCGTGGCTGCTGCTGGCCGCGGCCGTTGCGCGGGCAGCCCCCCCCCCCACCCCCCCGGGCCCCCGGGCGGGCCGAAGGGGGGCGGGGGGCGCTCACGGCGGCGCGGGGGCTGCTGGGGGCCGCGCTGTGCGCGCTCCCCCCCCCCCCGCGCGCCGCGGGGCCCCGGGGGCCGCGCTAACTGCGGCGCCTGCCGGCCGAACCGGGAGCCCGCCGGACCGCCGCGGCGCTCTCGCTGGCATGGGGGCAGCCGCGCGACGCGTGGCTCGCCCTCAAGGACCTGCCACCCGGTGATTCCACGATCGCGGCATGGCTCGACTTCGCCGACCAGGCCGAGGGCAATGGACAGTTCCAGGTGGCCCGCGAGGCGCTCGTGAGTGCGCTCGGCCTCAAGCAGTCGCCGGCCGTGGCGCTGCGCGCCGCCAACGCGAGCCTCTCAGCCGGCGATCCCTCGATGGCCCTCGACCTCACGACGCTCGCCGAACGCGGCCTCGACTCGGCGCAGGTCGCCCAACGGGTGCTGCCGGTGCGCGTGCGCGCCCTCGCGACGCTCGGGCGACCGCAGGCGGCGGAGTCGCTGGTGACCGCGTTCGGCGCGCGCGTGGATCCGCCGCTCGCCCGGCGCCTTTCGGGCGCCATTGCCCGCGGCTGGGTGAAGGTGGGCGACTTGAAGCGGGCGAAGGCGGCCCTCGACGCGGCCGGCACCGAGGGGGATGATGATCAGGTGGCGGGGTGGGTGGCGCTGTATCTGGGGGACCTCGCCGGTGCACGGCGCGAACTCGCGCATGCGCGCGAGGGGGGCGGCGATGCGGTGAGCGCATTGGCGCTGCTCGCCCGCACGAAGTCGCCCACCGGACCGCGGACCGGTGCGGCCTTCCTCGCGCTCGCGCGTGGCGACACGGTCGGCGCCTCGCGAGGATTCGTCGACGCCGCCGCGGAACTGCCCGAGGCCGCGCCGCTGTTGCTCTCGCTCGCCGGCCGCCTGCATGCCGCGCGCCGGGACGACGCGCAGGCGCTGGCGCTCTGGACCCGCGTCGTCCGCGACTTCGCACTGGCGCCCGAGGCCCCCGAGGCGGAGCTCGAGTGGGCGCGGGCGCTGGTGCGCCAGGGTACGGTCCCGGCGGCGATCGAGCATCTTGAACACCTGATCATCACCTGGCCGACGAGCGCGCTGGTCCCGCAGGCGCGCCGCGAACTCGACACCCTCAAGCAACGCGGGACGGTGGGATGAACCTCGGACTTCGGCGGTCGCTCCGGATCGCGCTGGCGCTGCTCGTCTTGGCGCTGCCACAGGTCGCGCGCGCGCAGCACCTGCTCGTGCCCATGGACGACGCGCAACGCAACCACCTCAAGGCGTACGGCCTCGCGTTTGCCGTGCTCAAGGCCGAGCGCAAGAGCGAGTGGTTCCTCAACTACCGCGGCGGCGCCTTCCTGATTCCCGACCTGGCCGAGTTCCGGAAGCGGTCGGCGCTCGACGGGGTCACCGTGGAGCCGGTCGACGACGGCGCGCTGGCCGCGATCCGCGCCGAGATGGCGGGGGGCAACATGGAGAGCGTGGTGCTGGAGCGGGCGCCGCGCATCGCCATCTACACGCCCCCCAACTCGCCGCCGTGGGACGACGCGGTGACGCTCGCGCTGCAGTACGCCGGGATCGAGTTCACCAAGGTGTGGGACGAGGACGTGCTCGGTGACGGGCTGGCGAAGATCGACTGGCTGCACCTCTTCCACGAGGACTTCACCGGGCAGCTCAACAAGCTGCACATCGCCTATCGCGACCAGCCGTGGTACATGACGCAGCGCCAGCAGGCGCTGGGCACGGCGCGGAAGCTCGGGTACGCGAACATTCCGGCCCTCAAGAAGGCCGTCGCGGATCACATCCGCGCGTTCGTGGACAAGGGCGGGTTCCTTTTCGCGATGTGCGGGGCCACGGAGACGCTCGACCTCGCACTCGCGGCGCAGAAGGTGGACGTCGCCGGTCCGTTCGCCGATGACACGCCGGTGGACGACCGCGCCGACGAGAAGATGGACTGGGCGCGCGCGATGGCGTTCCAGAATGCGCACGTCGAGAAGCTGCCCTTCGCCAACAGCATGAGCGACATCGACGGGCACCAGGTGAACGTGCCGGGACGCCGGCAGCCACTCGGGGCCTTCACGCTGTTCGCCTTCTCCGCCAAGTTCGATCCCGTGGCGGCGATGCTCACGCAGGACCATCGCAGCGTGATCCCCGACTACTACGGCGTGACGACGAGCTTCACCAAGGCGACGCTCAAGACCGGCGTCACCGTGCTCGCCTTCGAGGAGGGGGCGCCGTGGGTGAAGTACCTCCACGGGGACTACGGCAAGGGGGCGTGGACCTTCCTCGGCGGCCACGATCCCGAGGATCCGCAGCACTCCATCGGCGCAGCGCCCACCGACTTGTCATTGCATCCGAACTCGCCGGGGTACCGGCTGATTCTGAACAACGTCCTCTTCCCGGCGGCGAAGAAGAAGCCGCTCAAGACGTAGTGAGCGGCCCATGCGGCTGACCGCTGCCGCCGCGGACGCCATTCGCGCGAACATCTTCCTCGCCGGCGGGCGGGAAGTGTGCTTCGTGGGGTCGGTCGACGCGGAGGGCGACGTGGCCGCCGTGCGCGTGGCGGCGCGTGGCGACATCGCCAGTGTGCTCGCGCTCCCCGGCTTCGCGCGGCGCGGCGAGCTGCTGATCCACAACCACCCGTCGGGGGTGCTCGACCCGTCGGACCAGGACCTGCTCGTGGCCGCACCGATGCACGACAACGGCATCGGCTTCGCGATCGTCAACAACGCCGCGACCGAGCTCTACGTCGTGGTCGAGGTGCCGATGGCGGCGGCTACCGTGCGGCTCGACCTCACGGCGATCGACGCCGACCTGGGGCCTGACGGCGCGGTGGCGCGCCGCCATCCCGACTTCGAGGATCGCGCGGCGCAGCGGGCGATGGCGCGCACCGTGGCGCGGTTGTACAACGACGGTGGCGTGGGGCTGATCGAGGCGGGCACCGGCGTGGGGAAGTCGCTCGGCTACCTGATTCCGGCGCTCCGCTGGTCGGCGCAGAACGGCGAGCGCACGGTCGTGTCCACCAACACGATCAACCTGCAGGAGCAGTTGGTCGCCAAGGACCTGCCGTTCCTCAAGCTCGCGCTCGACGACCAGCCGGTGCGGTTCGCGATGCTCAAGGGGTGGAGCAACTACGTGTGCCTGGCGCGGCTCGAGCAGGCGCAGGGGGCGAGCGCCACCCTGTTCGAGGATGCGCAGCGCGTGGAAGTGGAGCGGCTCACCGAGTGGGCCGCGCACACGGGCGACGGCTCGCGCGCCGACCTCGCGACGCCGCCCCGCCCCGAGGTGTGGGACGAGGTGGCCGCCGAGCCCGACCTCTGTCCGCGCATGAAGTGCCGCCACTTCGACGATTGCTTCCTGTTCAAGGCGCGGCGCGCGGCGGCCAACGCCGACGTGATCGTGGTCAACCACGCGCTGTTGATGGCCGACCTCGCCGTGCGGCGGGCATCGCAGACCTGGAGCGACTCGGCGGTGCTGCCCGCGTACGGGCGCCTCGTGGTGGACGAGGGGCATCACCTCGAGGATGCCGCGCTCGACTGGCTGGGCGCGACGGTGTCACGCCGCGCCGTGGAGC
>JANLSF010000839.1:0-7466 GCA_031362285.1 Gemmatimonadota bacterium
CATCATGCTCCCGGGCGAGCGCGCCGTGGTGCTCGACTTCGGCATCGCCCGCGCGCTCGCCGAGAGCAACCCGGATGGCCGCATCACGTCCACGGGCATCCTGATCGGCACGCCGGCGTACATGTCCCCCGAACAGGCATCGGGAGGCCGCGACCTGGACCCGCGGTCGGACCTGTACTCGCTCGGCGTGCCGATCAGGATGCCCGTGGACGTGATGCGGCCATCCGGATTGCTCTCGGCGAGCGCGCGGGCGATGCCGAAGTCGAGCACCATGGCGCGCTCGTCCGGGAGCATGATGTTGCCGGGCTTGATGTCGCGGTGCACGATCCCGAGCGCGTGCGCGTACGCGAGCGCGTCGGCGACGTCGCGGGCAATGCGCAGCGCGTCGCTCACGGACAGAACGCCGCCGGTCGCGAGCCGGTCCCGCAGGGTCGGACCGCCCACGAGCGGCATCACGAAGTACGGTTGTCCCTGGTGCTCCCCGAAGTCGAGCAGGGGGACGATGCCCGGGTGGTCGAGCCGTCGCGCGATCGCGATCTCGCGGAGGAAGCGCCGGCGCGTGCTGTCGTTGATCGGGTCGAGCGTGGGAACCATGATGGCGACCATCGCGCCGCTCACCAGGTCCCGGGCGGCGAAGACTGTACCCCATCCGCCGGAGCCGATCACGCGCTCCACCTCGAAGCGCGCCGCGATGGCACGGATGAATGCGCGCTGGTCCTCGAGCGGGTCCATGCTCTCCGGTCGACGTGGGATGCACAACCGTACTCCGCCATCCGGCCGGTTGGCAATACCGTGTGGAACCGAGCATATTCTACGCATGTCGCGACCCATCCGCGTGCTCGTTGCCAAGCCCGGCCTGGACGGCCATGACCGGGGGGCCAAGGTCGTCGCCGCCGCCCTCCGGGATGCCGGGATGGAAGTGATCTATACCGGCCTCCACCAGACGCCTGAAATGATCGCCACGGCGGCCATCCAGGAGGACGTCGACGTGGTCGGCCTGTCGATCCTCTCGGGCGCGCACATGACGCTCTTCCCGCGCGTCCTCGACCTCCTCAAGAAGGAGGGACGCGACGACATCCTCCTGACGGGCGGCGGGATCATCCCCAAGGAGGACATGGACGCGCTTCGCGCCCTCGGCGTGGGCACCCTCTTCGGGCCCGGCACCAGCACCGGCGACCTGATCGCCTACATCCGGGCGTGGTTCGCCCGGGAGCGGCAAGAGGCATGACGTCGCGCTTGCGCGCCCTCGCCACCGAGGTGCGTGCGCTCGAAGCCCGCCTCCGGCTGGGCGGGGGACCGGACAAGGCCGAGAAGCAGCATGCACAGGGCAAGCTGACCGCGCGCGAGCGCGTGGTCGGCCTGTGCGACCCCGACGCGCGCTTCATCGAGGTCGGCTTGCTCGTGGCGCACGACCAGTATGAGGGTCAGGCTCCGGCGGCGGGCGTCGTCACCGGCGTGGGAGTCGTGCGCGGGCGCGAAGTGGTGATCGTCGCCAACGACGCCACCGTCAAGGCCGGCGCGTGGTGGCCCGAGACGATCCACAAGATCCTCAGGGCGCAGGAGATCGCGATGCGCTGCCGGATCCCGATCCTCTACCTGGTGGATTCAGCCGGCGTGAACCTGCCGTACCAGGAAGGGGTGTTCCCTGGGCAGTACGGCGCCGCCCGCATCTTCTACTACAACTCGATCATGCGACGCCACCTCAAGCTGCCGCAACTCGCGGCGGTCATGGGGCAGTGCATCGCCGGCGGCGCGTACCTGCCCGCCCTCTCCGACACCATCATCATGGTGAAGGGCACGAGCTTCATGGGACTCGGCGGGCCGAACCTCGTGAAGGGCGCCACCGGACAGGTGATCGACGGCGAATCCCTCGGCGGTGCCGCCACCCACACGCAACTCTCCGGCGTGGCGCACTACATGGCCGACGACGACCACCACGCCCTGCGCATGCTCCGCGACCAGGTGGACCGGTTGCCACGCACCGGCGTCGAAGCCGGCTTCTACCACACCGAGCACGCCCCCGATCCCGAGGCCTTGTACGAGTTGCTGCCCGCCGACCATCGCATGCAGTACGACATGCATGCGGTGCTCAAGGCGATCCTCGACGACGGGGCCCTCGACGAGTTCCAGCCGGCCCTGGCATCGGAGATGATCTGCGGCGACGGTCGGATCGAGGGGATCACGGTCGGCATCATCGCCAACCAGCGCGGCCTCGTGCGCCCGAAGGACGGGTCGCCGCCCCGCTTCGGCGGCATCATCTACGCCGAGAGCGCGGAGAAGGTGGCGTACTTCATCGACCGGTGCGACCGGCAGGGCATCCCGCTGCTCTTCGTGCAGGACGTGTCGGGCTTCATGGTCGGGAAGGACGCCGAACAGGCGGGCATCATCCGGGCCGGGGCGCGCTTCGTTGAGGCGATGGCCACGGCCACGGTGCCGAAGATCGTGCTCACGGTCAACCATGCCTCCGGCGCCGGCTACTACGCGATGGCGGGACAGGGGTTCGACCCCGACTTCATCTTCTCGTGGCCCACGGGGCGCATGGCCGTGATGGAGGGCGAGTCCGCGGTGCAGGCCGTGCATGGCCCGTCGCTCGAGAAGGCCAAGGCATCGGGCAAGAAGCCCAGCGCGGAGCTGTTGGCGTCGGTGGAGGAGATGCGCGCCGACTACGAGGAGGCCCTGGACGCCCGCCACGCCGGCGCACGCGGCTTCATCGACGCGATCATCTACCCCGAGGAAACGCGCGACGTGCTCGCGATGGCCTTCCGCGCGTCGCTCCAGAATCGCGGCCCGCACCTCGGCGCCTTCGTGCTGCCGGCCGCCCTCGCGCTTCCGGCCGACCGATGAGCCGGACGGTGCGCGTGGGGTGCGGCGCGGGCATGTGGGGCGACGCGCTCGACGCCCCGCAGCAACTCGCCGACCATGGGCAGCTCGACTACCTGATGCTCGACTACCTGGCCGAGGTCACGATGTCGATCCTGCAGAAGCAGCGATCGCGTGATCCGATGGCCGGGTATGCGCGTGACTTCCCGCTCACCGTGGCGGGCATCCTTCCGGCCATTCTCGAGCGCGGCCTCAAGGTGGTGGCGGATGCCGGCGGCGTGAATCCGCGGGGCTGTGCGGACGCGGTGCTGGCGGCCGCGGCCAGGGCGGGCGCTGCAGGCAAGCTGCGGGTGGGCGTGGTGACGGGCGATGACCTGCTGCCGCGACTCGACGAGCTGATGGCCGACGGTCACGTCCTCGCGCACATGGAGACCGGGGCGCCGCTGAGCACCGTGCGCGACAAGGTGGTGGCCGCGAACGCCTACATCGGCGCCGACGGTCCGCTCGAGGCGCTCAGCCAAGGTGCGCACGTCGTGGTGACCGGGCGCTGTGCCGATGCCTCGTTGACCCTGGCCCCGCTTCGCCACGCCTTCGGATGGGCCGCCGACGACTGGACCCGCATGGCCGCCGGCATGATCGCCGGGCACGTGATCGAGTGCGGCGCCCAGTGCACCGGCGGCAACTGCCTGCACGACTGGCGCACCATTCCCGACATGGCCAACATCGGCTACCCGATCGCGGAGGTGAGCGACGATGGTGCGGTCGTGTTCACCAAGCCGCCGGGCACGGGCGGCCGCGTCAGCGTGCCGAGCGTGACGGAGCAGCTCGTGTACGAGATCGGGGATCCGCGCGCGTACATGACACCCGACGTGGTCTGCGACTTCACGGCGCTGCAGCTCGCCCAGCTCGCGCCCGACCGCGTGCGGATGACCGGGGCGCGCGGCCGGCCGGCGCCCGCGATGCTCAAGGTGTCCGTGGCGTACCAGGCGGGCTGGAAGGCGTTCGGCACCCTCACGTACGCCTGGCCCGACGCGCGCGACAAGGCGCAGATGGCCGACCGCGTCCTTCGCGAGCGCCTGGACCGGATGGGACTCGGCTTCGACGAGATCGTGAGCGAGTTCGTCGGCGCTGGCGCGGCCCATGGTCGCGTGACTCCCGCTGGAGCCGGTGACGATGCGCCCGAGGTGATGTATCGCGTGGGCGTCCGGAGCGAAAACAAGGCGGCGGTGGAGCGGTTCACGCGCGAGGTCGCGCCCCTCGTGCTGAACGGTCCGCCCTCGGTGACCGGTTATGCGCAGGCCCGCGGCAAGGTCGAGGAGGTCGTGGCGTTCTGGCCGGCGCTCATCCACCGCGACGCCGTCCACGTGCAGGTGGAGGTGCGGTCGTGAGGGTCCGCCTCGTCGACATCGCGCACGCCCGGAGTGGCGACAAGGGGAACATCGCCAATGTCGGCGTGATTGCGCTGCGCCCGGAGTGGTATCCGGTCATTGCGCGCGAGGTGACGGCGGAGCGGGTGGCGGGGCATTACGCCGGCGCGATCCGCGGCCAGGTCGAGCGGTTCGAGCTCGCCAACCTCCACGCGCTCAACTTCCTGCTGCACGGCGCGCTCGACGGCGGCGGCACCCTGTCGCTCCGCACCGATGCGCAGGGCAAGGTCTACTCCACCTCCATGCTGCGCCTGGTCCTCGATGTTCCCGACGACGAGGCGCGCCGCCTCGGCTTGCCGAGCGCGCCGTGAACGCCCGTCCCACGCGCCACGTCACGCGTCGACCGGCATGAGCGGCGTCCTGCTGATCCGCCTCGGCTTGCTCGCGGCTGGACTGCTCGCGTTCGGAGCGGGAGTGCGCATGAACAACGAGTTCATGCGCTGGGCGGGCATCGGGTGCATCGGCGCGGCGCTCGTGGCGCGGCTGGCGGCCCGCTTCAAGGAGCGGCGCTAGTCCCTCGCCACGGCGCCCGAGCGGACATCAGCCTCGGACACCCGCTGCACGTGGGTCAACACCCGCACGTGGATCCGGTGAATGAACCAGTCGCCCCACGCCGCCCAGTAGCCCTCCGGCGCGAGTGACATCCGATACCAGGTCCGTCCCTCGAGCCGAGTGCGCCCCGGCCCGAGGGGCACCAGGCGGAACTCGCCACGCTCCGACGTCACCCAGCCATCCAGGTGCGGCGGATGAATCGCCCCCCACGGGGAGAGCTCACGGAGAGCGTCGGGCTGTGCCACGACGTTGAACGCGAGACGCATGCCGGGTTCCCACACGGTGATCGGTTCGATGAAGGCGCCCGTGGTGAATTCACAGTACCGGATGGCGCCTACCCCGCTGCCCGCGATGCGCGCGCGCAGCGGCGCGGCCACGCCAAGACGGAAGGCGAGATCGGTGGGGGCGCTCATGGGCGGGAAGGCGATGACGCGCCGCCACACCACGTCGGCGGGGGCGTCGATCTCGACGCTGGAGAGCACCTCACGAAGCGCCGGCGCGGCGGCGGGGCGTTCCGCCGCCACCGCCCACAGCGGCACGAAGGCGAGTGCCCGGAGCGCATGCATCGGCGGCTCCGCGTGCAACGCCAGGCGCCGCCCCACGAGGTCGCCCAGCCACGCGAGGGGAATCGCGATCGGGAGCGCCAGCGCGAGGCACACGGTGCCCTCGATGGCGAAGGCGATGAAGGCGCCGCCGAGTGCGATGGTCGTGAACGCCGCGATCTCGTGCGTCTCGCGCGCCGTGGCCGGGAAGCGCCAATTGAAGCTGTACGCCGTGATCGCGCCCACGGCCACGGGAAGCCCGAGGAAGAGCGGCGCGCTGTAGCCACCACCCACGCCCACGAGGACGACGACGCCCACCAGGCCCACGGCGACGCCGAGCGCGATCGCCAGCATCGCACTGGGCAGCTTCTCCGCGTTGCGGGGGAGTGGCGTCGTCGCGCGCCGCGACGCGTTCGCGGGCGCCACCGACAGGTACGCCAGCAGCAGCCAGTTGAGCCACGGCACGAAGAAGAGCAGCGCGAGCCACCCCGAGCGCCCGGCATCCAGGGCGCGGCGCACGCAGAACGTGAGGCCGATCCAGAGGAAGGGAAGCGTCCACAGGGCGATCGCGGCGGGCAGCCAGGGGGCCGTCCGTTCGAAGAGCCCCTTGGTGCCGGAGAGCGCCGCCACCAACGGGGCGAAGTACTGCCACGGCCAGAAGGGGTGCCCGCCGGCCAGCAGCACCAGCGCCTGGTCGCCCGCGTACTTGGCGAGCACGAGTCCGACGCCGTGTGTCACGAACCGGCGCTGCGACACCGGCTCCTCGAACGTGAACCAGGTACGCCACAGGGAAGTCATGAGCCGACGGTACGGCGCGGGCCGCCGCCGGGCAAGCCGCCGGCCCCGATTTTCCCGCAACGGGACACCAGAGCGGGGGCGCCCCTCGAGGCCGGTTAGCTTCCCTCCATGCGCGTCCCCGAACTCCTCGCTCCCGCCGGCTCCCTCGACGCCGTTCGTGCCGCCGTCGCCAACGGCGCCAATGCCGTGTACCTCGGCGCGGACCGGTTCAACGCCAGGGACGAGGGCGCCCAGCTCACCATGGCGGAAGTGGCCGAGGCCTGCCGGATTGCGCATGCGAAGGGCGCGCGGATCTACCTGACCTTCAACATCCTCTTCAAGCCGTCGGAGCTCTTCGACGCATTGCGCCACCTTGGCGAGGCGGTGGATGCGGGCATCGACGCCGCGATCGTTCAGGACGTGGGAGCGGTTCGCTTGATCCGCGCGCTCTATCCGTCGCTCGAGATTCACGGCTCCACCCAGATGACCGTCCACGACGGCTCCGGCGCCGCCGTGATGGTGCGCCTCGGCGTGGAGCGCGTGGTGCTCGCGCGCGAGAACACCCTCGACGACATCCGCGCCATCCGGGCCGCCGTCCCCGATCTCGGGCTCGAGACGTTCGTGCACGGCGCGCTGTGCATCGCCTATTCGGGGCAGTGCTTCATGTCGGGGATGATCTCGGAGCGGAGCGCCAATCGCGGGTCCTGCGCGCAGTCCTGCCGCAAGGACTACCACCTGACCGACCAGGCGGACGGCGCCGAGCTCGACCGGGGCTACCTGATCTCGGCCAAGGACCTTGGCGCGTGGGAGCACTTGAAGGAGATCGCCGAGGCCGGCGTCGGCTGCCTCAAGGTCGAGGGGCGCAAGAAGAAGCCCGAGTACGTGGCGACCGTGACCCAGGGGTACCGGCAGTTCCTCGACCGGATCAGGGACGGCACCTGGACGCCGCCCACCGACGCCGAGACGGCGCCGTTGGTGCAGATCTTCTCGCGCGGCTTCACCGGCGGCATGTACGGCGGCCGCGCGGGCCGGGACTACATCACGCGCACGCAGCCGGACAACCGCGGTCGCGTGCTCGGTTTGGTGCTCGAGCGCCAATCGCTCGAACTCGTGGTCGCCGTGTGCGACGCCATCGCCGTCGGCGACGGACTGGGGTTCGAGCATCCGGAGGGCAGCCTCCACGGCTCCACCGGCTTCGCGGTGCAGGCGATCCGGACCATCGGCACGCAGGACGGCCTGGTGCATCAGGCGATCATCACGCGCGAGCGTGTCCCGGCCGGGGACGTACGAGAAGCAGAAGTGTTTGAACTCCACCGCCTTGGCGTGGCGCGGGACGGGCGGGCCGTCC
>JANLSF010000860.1:0-4401 GCA_031362285.1 Gemmatimonadota bacterium
CCGGCGCAGCCCCGCCCGCCACGACGCCCGTCCCCGAAGCCGCGTGACGGGATTCGAATTCACGGCGTCGCTTCTATATTAGTCCGTTCCCCGTGTGGGTCCGTCCCTTCGCTCCCTGTCCCCCTTTCCCGACTTCGTGACGTCCACCCTCCGCGCCCTGCTCCTGCTGTCGCTGGCGACGGCGTTCACGCTGCCCGCCCAGTCGCCCGGCACGAGCGTCACCGTGTACGGCCGAGTCCAGGATGCGCTCAGCCAGGCGCCCATCTCGTTCCTCACGGTCCAGCTGCGCAGGGAGCGCGACAGCGCCTTCGTGTCCGGGCGCCTCACCGATTCCACGGGGGCCTTCACCTTCACGGGGCTCGCCAAGGGGTCATATCTCCTGGAGGCCCGGCGGATCGGCTACGCGCCGCTGCGCCAACGGGTGCTCGTCGGCGAACTGAGCGCCTTCCTCGACCTGGGCGTGCTGCCCATGACGGGAGCGACCACGACCCAGCTGTCCGAGGTCGTCGTCGCGGCCACGGCCGACGAGGTCTCGGCCGCGCTCGACCGCAAGACGTATCGCGTGGCCGACAACGTCGCGCAGGCCGGGGGCTCCGTCCTGCAGTCCATGGCCGCCCTGCCGGGGGTGACCGTGGGGCGCGACGGCAAGGTGCAGCTGCGGGGCAGCGACCAGGTGATCGTGCTCATCGATGGCAAGCAGACCGCGCTCACCGGGATGGGCTCCCAGAGCGGCCTCGAGAACATCCCCGCATCGGCCATCGAGAGCATCGAGGTCATCAACAACCCGGGCGCGAGGTATGACGCGAACGGCAGCGCGGGGATCATCAACCTGATCTTCAAGAAGGAGAAGCAGGAGGGATTCAACGGCACGGTGGGGCTGATGGCGGGTGCGGGCTCCCTGTGGGAGCGGCAGGCGAACCTGCCCGGCATTCGCGCCCAGTCGCTCAACACGCCGAAGATCAACCCGTCGCTCTCGGTCAACTACCGGACGGGGGGGACCAACTCCTTCCTGCGCGCCGACTGGCTCCATTCCCCCACGCTGAACAAGAACGAGTTCGCGACGCGCAACTACGGCGACACCGCGCTCATCTTCCAGCAGGTCCTGCGGAACCGTCGCACCGACTACTACACCGTCAGCCTCGGCGTGGACCACGCGTTCGACGACGCGCACAGCCTGAGCGTCTCCTGGCTCCTCAACCGGGAGAAGATCCTCGACGACGGCGACAACCCGTACTTCCGCAACAGCTTCACGAACCGCTATCGCCTCTGGCAATTCCTCGAGGACGAGGTCAAGTACACCGCGTTCGGATCGGCCGTGTTCACGCGCCGCTTCCCGCAGCCCGGGCACGCCCTCGTCGTCACCACCAACTACTCGTTCCACCGCGAGGACGAGAAGTACGCCTTCACCAACACCCTGCCCGCGTTCACGGGCAAGGACGCCTTCGCCCTTCTGTCCGACGAGCACGTCGTGGACCTGAACGTGGACTACATCCGGCCGCTCAGGCAGGGGCGCCTCGAGGCCGGCCTCAAGGCGCGGTACCGCTCGATTCCGGTGGACATGCGCTTCTTTCCCGGCCTGCAGTCGCCGATCGACAGCGGAGCGGGGGGCGATGCGACGTATCGCGAGCAGATCCCCGCCCTGTACGCCACCTACGTCTTCGAGAGCCCGACCATCGAGCTCGAGGGCGGGCTGCGCGTCGAGACGGTGCTGGTGGACTACGACGTGAACCCGAACCACAACACGTACCGGAGCGACGGCTACCGCTACGTCGAGCCGTTCCCCAACGTGCGGCTCGCGTGGAAGTTCGACGAGGACAACAAGCTCTCGCTCTTCGTCAACCGGCGCGTGGACCGCCCCAATGAAGTGGACATCCGCATCTTCCCCAAGTACGACGAGCCCGAACTCATCAAGGTGGGCAACCCGGGGCTCAAGCCCCAGTTCACCACGTCGTTCGACCTCGGCTACAAGACCAGCTGGGCGCGCGGCAGCTTGTACGCCTCGGCGTACCACCGCATCACCGACGCCACCATCACCCGTATTGCCACGCAGGCCCCCGGCAGCCCGCTGCTCTACAACGTCTTCCAGAACGCCGGCCGCAGCTGGATCACGGGATCGGAAGTGGTGTGGCAGCAGGCCCTCTCCGCTCAGCTGTCGCTGAGCGCCAACGCCACCGTGTACCGGAACACCGTGGGAGCCTTCACGGTGGTCAACCGGTATCCGACCCCCGTGTCGTATGCCGCCACGCAGCAGCAGATCGTGTCGGGCAACGTCAAGCTGAATGCCGCGATCAAGTTCTCGGGCGGCTGGGACGCACGCGTGACCAGCGTCTACCTCGCCCCCGACCTCCTCCCTCAGGGGCGCATCGAGAGCCGCTACTCGCTGGATGTCGGCGTCCGGAAGAGCGTCCTGCGCGGCCGGGGCGAGTTCGTGGTCAACGCCACGGACCTGCTGAACACCATGCAGATCCGGCGCACCATCCGCGGCACCGATTTCGTGCTGACCACCAGCGACTACCTGGAGACGCAGGTCGTGCGGGCGGGCTTCACCTGGAAGTACTAGCGGCTGGTGCCCGCCCCCGGGCCCTCGAGTATCATTGCTGGCATCACCTCACCCCTTTCCGAGATTGCGATGTCCAAGACCACGGCCGTGCTCAATGCCACCACCCTCGGTGGGTCGATCACCTGCAAGAACCTCGACGCCGCCATTCGCTTCTATCGCGACGCCATCGGCTTTGCCGTGGACCAGACGTACGAGCAGGAAGGGAAAGTCGTCACCGCCGTGATCTCGGCGGGCGAGGTCCGTCTCGTCCTCAACCAGGACGATGGGAAGCTCGGCTGGGACCGGGTCAAGGGCCAGGGCTTCTACCTGCAGCTCAACGTGGCCGGCCTGGCGGACGTCGATACGGCCGCCGCGCGCATCAAGGCGGCCGGCGGGACGCTCATCGACGAGCCGGCCGATCGCCCGTGGGGCGTGCGCATGTTCCAGTTCAAGGACGCGGACGGCTTCAAGCTGGGCATCTCGACCCCGCTCAAGGGGTGAGGTCGGCGCGGCGCTTCGCGCGGCGTCGCCGCGGGGGGAGGTCCTGGCGTTCGGTCCGGCGCTCGCCATCGCGAGCAGTGTCTGTGCGGCTGCGTCGCTGGCGCTGGCGCGGCGGGATGGACGGCGGGACCTCCACGCTCTCGGCTGGGATCGGGCCGAGGCCGAGCGCATCGAGGACGAAGGGCGGACGCTGCCCGGGCGAGGAGACTGACCGACGTCCCTCGCGTTGAGCGGACTGAGTGGCGGAGCGGCGGGGCCCACGCCTGTGATCGCCCTGGACCACGAGGTCCGCGCCGCTCAGCAGCAGGACGACCCCGAGCCGGGTGAATCACACGACCGCCGCGACCAGCGCCGTCGTGGGCGTCCGCGCCTTGAGGCGGTGATGGAGCGCCAGCGTCACCACGATCAGCCCGAAGGCGACGACTTCGAACGAGAGGTTCTACCATCGGCTGGGCGACGTGCCGGCGTCCATCGCGTGGTGGGAGCGCGCCGTGGCGTCGAACAGCGCAGGGGTCGTCTGGTTGGCCACGCAGCCGAGGTGCGCCGAGCTGCGCAAGGAGCCTCGCATCCAGGCGCTCCTCAGGAAGGCGGGCCTGCCGAAGTAGCACGAGGGCGCCGCGGCTGGTGGCGTCACGGCCACGCTGTGAACGCCCGGCATTTGCTGCTACCTTCTGCTCGTGATTCGTCCCGTCAACCCCGCCGACGTCGCCGCTGCGTGGTACTGGCACGAGTGGCGCCTCGCCGGGTGCCCCGAGCGGGTGCAGCGCGCCTTGCGCATGCTGGCGCTGCGCCGGTTCCGCGGCCTGCGCGCCCTGACGCTGCCGGATGGAGCCACGATGTACGTGCGGCTCGACGAGTACCTGCAGTGCGCCATTGCCAAGGACGGAGACTGGGAAGGGCGCATCTTCGATGCCGCCTTGCGTGATGTCCCGGTGGACGGCGTGGCGCGCGCCGGCGGCGCCCAAGGGGGGGATGCCACGCTTCGCCTGGCCGCGCATTGCGCCGCCGGCCGCGTGGTGGCGTTCGAACCGCTGCCACGCCACGCCGAGCAGATTGCCGCGAGCGTTGCGCACAACGGGTGGAGCCTCCGCACGGAGGTGGTGCAGGCGGCCGTGTCCGATGCCGACGGCCAGATGCGGTTCGATGCGGGCTGGGGCCCCAATCAGGGCATGGGGCATCTCGCGCCGAACGCCCTGCGCGGGACCACCGTCCGCACCGTGGCCCTCGATGCGTGGCTCGACGCGCACGACATCGCCTCGGTGGCCTTTTGCAAGATCGACGTGGAGGGCGCCGAAGGGCGCGTGCTGGATGGCATGGCCGCCGGACTGCGCGCCGGCCGATACAAGCGGCTGTTGCTCGAG
>JANLSF010000867.1:0-4442 GCA_031362285.1 Gemmatimonadota bacterium
GGAGATGGTGATGCCGGGCGACAACATCCAGATGACGATCGAGCTGATCACGCCGATCGCGATGGAAGAGGCGCTGCGCTTCGCGATCCGCGAGGGCGGCCGCACCGTCGGCGCCGGCGTCGTCACCAAGATCCTCGCGTAGTCCTTCGACTTTTTCAGGATATCCTCATGGCAGGTCGCATTCGTATCCGGCTCAAGGCGTTCGACCACGCGGTCATTGACCAGGCGGCGGCGGACATCGTGCGGACGGCAGAGAAGACGGGCGCGCAGGTGAGCGGGCCGATCCCGCTCCCGACGAAGACGCAGCGCTGGACCGTCCTGCGCTCGCCGCACGTGGACAAGAAGAGCCGCGAACAGTTCGAGCTCAAGACGCACAAGCGCGTGATCGACATTCTCGACTCCCGGGCGCAGACCGTGGACGCGCTAACGAAGCTGGATCTTCCGGCGGGCGTCGACGTCGAAATCAAGGTGGAGTAGCAGACCATGATCGGCATCATCGGCAAGAAGCTGGGCATGACCCAGCTGTTCAATGCGGCGGGGCAGCAGATTCCCGTGACGGTCGTGGAAGCGACGCCGAACACGGTCACCAAGGTGACCGACAAGGCGACGGGCGGCTTCGCGGCCGTCGAACTCGGGCTGGGCGCGCAGCGCCTGGCGCGGGCGTCCAAGGGGAAGGAGCGCACGCCGCGCGGTCGCCGCGCCAACCAGGCGGAAGTCGGCCATGCGAAGAAGGCCGGACTCGAGGCGCCGCCGGAAGTGCTGCGCTCGGTCCGCCTCGACGACGCGCCCGGCAAGGATCCCGAGATCCCGGTGTACACCCTCGGCCAGCAGATCACGGTCGAGCTGTTCGCGCCGGGCGACCAGATCAAGGTCACGGGCACGAGCAAGGGGCGCGGCTTCCAGGGCGTCGTGAAGCGCCATGGCTTCCATGGCGGGCCGAACACGCACGGCAACACGAAGCACCGCCGGCCGGGCTCGATCGGGCCGGGGACGGATCCCTCGCGCGTGATCAAGGGCAAGAAGATGCCCGGCCAGTACGGCAACCACCAGCACACCCAGACGCACCTGACGGTCGAGAAGATCGACGTGGCGCGTAACCTGATCTACATCCGCGGCTCCGTGGCCGGTCCGAAGTCCGGGATCGTGCTCATCCGCAAGCAGGGCTGACCCGATGAGTGAGACGAATTTCCAGGCCAAGGCCTTCACGCAGCAGGGCACGGCGCGCGACGAAGTCGCGCTGCCCGCGGTGTCGTTCGACGGCATCGTGAACATGCCCGTGATGCACCGGGCCGTGACGGCGTACCTCGCCAACCAGCGCCAGGGCACGGCGGCGACGAAGACGCGCCGGTGGGTCGTGGGCGGCAACCAGAAGCCGTGGAAGCAGAAGGGGACCGGCCGGGCCCGGGCGGGCTCGATTCGCGCCCCCCACTTCGTGGGCGGCGGCACGGTCTTCGGGCCGCAGCCGCGCGACTACGACCTGGGCCTGCCGCGGCAGATGCGCCAGCTGGCGCGCAAGAGCGCGTTCAACCAGCGGGCGAGCGAGAACAACATCCACGTGATCGACGCGTTCACGTGGGACGCGCCGCGCACGGCGAACTTCGTGGCCCTCTTCGCGCGCCTCGACCTGACCGACCGCAAGGTGCTGGTCCTGACCGACGGCGTGAAGACGAACGTCTACCTCTCCGGCCGCAACCTGCCGAAGGTGGTCGTGATGCCGTACGCCGACGCGAACACCTACCACATCCTGTGGTCGGACGTGGTGCTGATCGAGGCGGGCGCGCTGGGCCACCAGCTGGCGCCGATCGCGGAGTCGGCCTCGGCGCCGAAGACGAAGAAGGCGAAGGCGCCGAAGGTCGAGAAGGATGCGAAGCTGGTGAAGGCCGAGGCCAAGCGCGAGCGCAAGGCGGCGGCGGAGCAGCCGGCGGCGAAGAAGGCGACCCGGAAGGCGGCTCCCAAGGCCGAGGCGACGCCGGCCAAGCCGGCGGCCAAGTCGGCGGCCAAGAAGGCCGCCCCGAAGAAGAAGGAGAAGTAGCCGATGTCGACCTTGCACCGCACCATCGTGCGCCCGCTGATCACCGAGAAGAGCTCCGTGGCCTACCAGGCGCGCGGGGAGTACACCTTCGAGGTGGCGCCGGACGCGACGAAGATGTCGATCAAGCAGGCGATCGAAACGATTTTCGGCGTGCACGTGACCGGGGTGTGGACCTCGCGCCAGCGCGGAAAGGCGCGCCGCGTGGGCCAGATCACGGGACGCCGTCCCCACTGGAAGAAAGCGATCGTGACGCTGAAGGCCGGCGAGACGATTCCCGACGTCTTCGAGGGCTGAGCCAACCATGGGTATTCGCCAGTTCAAGCCGGTCACGAAGGGCACGCGATTCCGATCCGTGTCCGACTTCGCCGAGATCACGCGCTCGACGCCGGAGAAGTCGCTGCTCGAGCCGCTCTCGAAGAGCGGCGGCCGCGACAACCACGGGCACATCTCGATGCGCCGCCTCGGTGGCGGCCACAAGCGGATGTACCGGAAGGTGGACTTCAAGCGCAACAAGCATGGCGTGCCGGCGACGGTGACGCACATCGAGTACGACCCGAACCGCTCGGCGCGCATCGCGCTGGTGACGTACGCGGACGGGGAGAAGCGCTACATCCTGCACCCGAAGGGGTTGTCGGTCGGCGACGTGATCGTGTCGGGGCCGGGCTCGGACGTGCGCACGGGGAACACGATGCCGCTGGGCGAAGTGCCCCTGGGCACGGACGTGCACAACGTGGAGCTGATCCCGGGCAAGGGCGGCCAGCTGGCGCGCTCGGCGGGGGTGTCGCTGCAGGTGGTGGCGAAGGAAGGCGATTACGTGACGTTGCGCATGGCGTCCACGGAGATGCGGATGCTCCACCAGCGCTGCCTGGCGACGATTGGCGTCGTGGGGAACGCGGAGCACGAGCTGGAATCGTGGGGCAAGGCCGGCAAGTCCCGCTGGAAGGGACGCCGTCCGAAGGTGCGCGGTGAAGTGATGAACCCGGTGGATCACCCGCATGGCGGCCGCACGCGCGGCGGCCGGAACGTGGTGAGCCCATGGGGCAAGAAGGAAGGAGTGAAGACGCGCAACAAGAAGAAGCCGTCGCAGCGATTGATCGTGCGCGGCCGCAAGCGTGGCAAGGCTACGCAGTAACCCGGGACACGAGACATGGGACGCAGCATTCGCAAGGGTCCATTCGTCCACGAGAGCCTCACCAAGAAGGTCTCGGCGATGAATGCCCGAAATGAGAAGAAGGTCATCAAGACCTGGTCGCGGGCGAGCACCGTGCTCCCGGACTTCGTGGGCCACACGTTTGCCGTGCACAACGGGAACAAGTTCATTCCCGTGTACGTGACGGAGAACATGGTGGGCCACAAGCTGGGTGAATTCGCGCCGACGCGCCTGTTCCGTGGACACACGGCGCAGGGCAAGGTGTCGGATTCGAAGGCGAAGCCGTCGGCGGCCAAGGGAGGCAAGTAACCCATGGCCACGACAGCACGCGCGATCCAGCGCTCGGCGCGCCAGTCGCCCTACAAGATGCGGCTGGTCATCGACCAGATTCGCGGCCTGAACGTCAACGAGGCCCTGGCCCTGCTGACGTTCTCGAAGAAGAACGCCGCGGTGCAGATCAAGAAGACGCTCCAGAGCGCGGTGGCGAACGCCGAGCAGGCGGCGCGCCGCGACAACCAGCCACTGGACGTGGACACGTTGTTCATCCAGCTGGCGATCGTCAACGAGGGGCCGAAGCTGAAGCGCTTCATGCCGGCGGCGATGGGCCGCGCGACCCCGATCCACAAGCGTACGAGCCACGTCGAGATCATCGTGGCCGCCAAGGAAGGTCGCTGATGGGACAGAAGACCAATCCGATCGGGTTCCGGCTCGGCATCACGAAGCAGTGGCGCTCGCGCTGGTACGCGCACCGTGACTTCCCCGCGCTGATCAAGGAAGACGCGCTGCTGCGGAAGTACCTGAAGGCCCGGCTCGCGAACGCCGCGATTGCCGACATCACGATCGAGCGGAAGCCGGGGAAGGTCGTCGTGACCATCCACACGGGCCGTCCGGGCGTGGTGATCGGGAAGAAGGGCGCCGAGGTGGACAAGCTGCGCGACGAACTGGCGCAGCTGACCGGCAAGGAAGTGGGCGTGAACGTCGAGGAGATCAAGCGTCCCGAGGTCGAGGCGCAGTTGGTGGCGGACAACATCGCCCAGCAGCTGGCGCAGCGCATCTCGTTCCGTCGCGCGATGAAGCGCGCGGTGCAGGCGGGCGGCCGGCTGGGCGGCGCGGAGATCGCGCGCGTCGAGGGCTACCACGAGGGGCGGGTGCCCCTCCACACGCTGCGCGCGGACATCGACTACGCGACCTCGACGGCCAAGACGACGTTCGGCACGATCGGGATCAAGGTGTGGATCTTCAAGGGCGAGATCGTGGAGG
>JANLSF010000900.1:0-2170 GCA_031362285.1 Gemmatimonadota bacterium
GCGCCTGGATCACCCGCCCGGCGAGGGAGCGCTCATCGGCTGGCATTGGGTAGAGGACGCTCGCCTGCTCGGTGACCTCAGTTGACCAGTTGCGCTTGGCAGCCACGTGGATCAGGCGACCGTCGTAGCGCAAGATGGCAGCCGTCTGAGGTTGCAACAGCCGCGTCGCGCAGTCGAGGATGACTTCGAGCACGGGCGCCACATCGGTGGGCGATGCGCTGATCACCCGCAGAACCTGGCTGATCGCGGTCTGGTATTCGAGCGCTTCGGTCAGCTCGGCCGTGCGTTCCTCGACCTTGTGCAGCGCGTCCTTGGTGTCGTTGAAAAGCCGCGCGTTCTCCAGCGCGATGCCCATGGTGGCAGCCACCGTCCGCAGCAAGCGCTGGTCGTCCGCGTTGAACCGGCGCGCCGGGTCGTGGCTGTCCAGCGTGATCCCGCCGAGGAGTTTGTCGCTGGCGAAGATCGGCACCGTCAGAGTGGCCAGGCTGGGCGCCAACCCTTCGGGTGGACGCAGGCCCCAGGCGCTTATCTCGGCGCGGCTGTTGGCCAGCACGGGGCGATTGGCGAACAAGGCCCGCATGAACGGGCCATTCGGATCGGATCTAACCGGCATCGGGTGGACGCGCTCACCGTGCTGCACGGCGTAGAGCATTTGCGCCACCCCGGATTGCTGATCGAACCAGGCGATGCTGAGGTTGTCACTGCCGAATACTGTGCGCAGTTTGTCACCCACGAGGTCGACGATGGCCTGGAAGTCGAGTTCGGCGGCCATGCCCCGCTGGATGCTGTTGATGATCGCAAGCTCGTTCGCACGCCGCTCGAGCTCGGCGGTGCGCTCGGCCACCTTGCGCTCCAGCCCCTCGCGCGAGCGGATGTTGGCCAGTGCCACGGCCGCTTGTGACGCCAGCATCGCCAGCAGGTCGCGGTCGGCGTTTTGGAAGCGGCCGAGGGCGCCTTCGATGTCGGCGTAGAGGTAACCCAGCAGCTCGTGCTGCGCGATCAGTGGCGCGATCAGGCACGAGCGCTGGTCGATTGGGTTCGCCCCGTCCGGCCCGTGCCGCAGGCTCGCGGCGCGGGTCTGGTGTGCCTCGCAGAGCCAGGGGGTGACGGCATGTAGCAGCGTTCGGGCATCGTCGTCCTGCGGCAGCAGCGAGCCGGCTATGCGCAGGCCATCGGGGCCGCTCAGTACCAGCAACACGCGCTGGGCGCCACTGAAATGCGCTGCTTCGTCAATCAGCGACTTGTACAAGGCGTCGCTGTCGCGAAATGCGTGCAGGCGCAGGCCAGTGTCGACGAGGCGTTGAACGAGTTCGCCCGGCGGGGCCGAGCTCGAGGCGCGCAGATCGTGCAATTCAACGCGCTGGTTTTCGTCCGGCGCTTCGTTCTTGCGCGCCGTGCTAGCCACCTCCAGAGCCCTGGCCGGCGGGCCGCCCAAAGCTGGATCGTCGACCCGACCCGTGCCATTTTCTTGGCGGATTGACATCGACGCCGGTAGGCGGCGTCTTGCAGTTGGACCGGGTACGGCTGCGTTGCTCTTGTTCGCCATGTCTCGCGAATGGTTGTATCTGAGGTGCCGGTGGGTCGAGGTTCGATACGGATCGGTGGGGACGCGCCGGATGCTCCGGCGTCACCGTAAATATCGCACGATTTGGCACGGCTAGGAAATCCAACCGTATTATCGATCGGCTTGCGCTTCACCCCATTTCCGGAAGCTATAGCGCCAGATTCTTTGAGGTCCGCATTCGCGAGGGGTGTTTTAAAGACCTCAAACATCTACGCCCGCTTCGCGCTTGGCTTCTCGGATGATTTCTTTCATTTCGAGGGAGTGCTGGTTCCGCTGTTTTCGCCCTGAATGAGAGCTTGGCGCAGCGCCGCGACTTTTTGTTCATGTTCTTCGAGTAAGCGCAAGGCTTGCCGCGCCACTTCACTCGCAGTGAATGTTTTGCGTAAGGCTGGCAGACTTTGCCTTCCAATCGAATAACTCTGCACTGGCAGCCGCGAGAACGCTTGTCGAGCAAGTCTTTGTCAAAGCTAATTCCGACAGCCCTTATCACGTATTGGGAGGTGTGCCGGGGACGTTCGGGGGATGCGCGATTCTCATCCCTTTCGCACCTCCTCCGTGGGGCTCTGTGCGGCTCGCGAGATGCTTGATCACCCAGCTAGCGCACGA
>JANLSF010000949.1:0-2447 GCA_031362285.1 Gemmatimonadota bacterium
GCGAGAGGCCAAAGCCCACCGTGGCGATGCCGAACCCGGCGACGACGAGCAGCAGCACCTTGCCGGGCTCGCGCCACGGCTTGAGCCGGGTGGCGAGCAGCGCCATGAGGAGGGCACCGATGGCCGGCGCCGCGCGCAGGATGCCGAGCCCGCGCGGCCCCGCATGGAGGATGTCCTTGGCAAAGATCGGCAGGAGCGCGACCGCGCCGCCAAGCAACACGGCAAACAGGTCGAGGGTGATCGCCGCGAGATACACGGGATTCCGTCGGATGAAGGCGATGCCGGCAAAGAGCTCGCGCGAATCGTGATGCGCGGAGGACGGCGGCTGGCGCAGGGCGGGCAGCCGCGTGAGCGCGAGCACGAAGGCGAGCTGGCTGGCCGCGCCCAGGGCATACGCCCAGGTGGCGGAGCCCGTGGCGTAGATGAGGAACCCGGCGAGTGCGGGACCGGAGATGGCCGCGAGCTCGTACGACGACGAGAGCCAGGCATTGGCGTTGGCCAGCGCCTCGGCGGGGACCAGTTGCGGCAGGATCGCGCCGCCGGCCGGGGCGGAGAAGGCGCGGGCGACGCCGACGAACACGAGACAGGCGTAGACGGTGGTGACGCTCGCGCCCAGGTGCGAGGCCAGCAGCAGCCCGAGCGCGGCGACGGCGAGGAGGGCGTGCGCCGCCATGAGGATGTTGCGGCGCGGGTACCGGTCCGCGGCGTTTCCGGCCACGAACATGAGCGCGAGGACGGGCGCGAGCTCGATCGCCCCCACGAGACCGAGCGCCCACGCGTCATGGGTGCGCTCGTAGAGGTCCCAGCCCACCGCCGTCGACGTCACCTGCACGCCCAGCACGGCCGCGGCGCGCCCGGAGGCGTAGGCGCGGACGAGGGGGTTGCGGAGCGCGGCGTAGGGGTCGTGCGGGGACGTCACGAAGAGCGCGAGTGGGGCGGCGTGGCGTGGGAGGCGAGCGGAGCAAGATATGTTCGCGACGCGCCCACGGGTGCGGCGCCCTTCGGTCGGAATGTCCAGTGCACGACGCCGATCCACACGAGGCGGCGCCCGTGGCCCTCGCGCGCGGCGTGGATAGATTGCGGTGCTGCGGCGGGCACCGTGCGCCGCCGACCCGCTCTTGCCGTTCACCCTCAAGACTCGAAGTTCGTGGCCAGCCCCCTCCTGCCCAACTTCTGCCTCAACTGCGGGACGCCAGTCGTCGAGGCCGCCAGGTTCTGCTCGACGTGCGGTCTCTCCTTCACGCAGGAGATCGCCGCCGTGCGCGCCGCGTCGGCGACGCCGATGAGCGCGACGCCCGTGAGTGGCGCGCCGGTCGCGGCGAGCGCCGAGACGCCGCCCCCCATCGACGACGAGGAGGATGAGGGGCTGGTGCGGCTGCGGGCGGCCGTCGGCGATCGGTACGCGGTCGAGCGCGAGCTCGGACGGGGTGGCATGGCCACGGTGTACCTCGCGCTCGACGTCAAGCACGATCGTCAGGTGGCGATCAAGGTGCTGCTCCCCGACTTCACGGCGTCGATCGGCGCGGAACGGTTCGAGCGCGAGATCCGCCTTGCGGCCAAGCTGCAACATCCGCACATCCTCGGCCTCATCGACTCGGGGGCGACTGGCGACGTCGCGTACTACGTGATGCCCTTCGTGTCGGGGCAGTCGTTGCGCGCGCGCCTCGACCAGGAGGGAATGCTGCCGGTGGACGACGCGCTCACGATCGCGCTCGAGGTGTGCGACGCGCTCGGATACGCGCACGCGCAGGGGATCGTGCACCGCGACATCAAGCCCGAGAACATCCTCCTGCAGAACGGGCACGCGCTGGTGGCCGACTTCGGCATCGCCAAGGCGGCGAGCGAAGCCGGCGCGGAGAAGCTGACGCAGACCGGCATCGCGATCGGCACGCCGGTGTACATGGCGCCGGAGCAGGCGATGGGCGAGGCCGTGGGCACCACCGCCGACCTGTACAGCCTCGGCTGCATGCTCTACGAGATGCTCGCCGGCGAGCCGCCGTTCACCGGGCGCAACGCGGCGCAGATCATGGCGCGCCACGCGATGGAGGGGGTGCCGAGCATCCGCATCGTGCGCAGCGCCGTGCCGGAAGAGATCGAGGAAGCGATCTTCGCGGCGATGGGGAAGCAGCCGGCCGACCGTCCGCAGACCGCGGCCGCGCTCTCCGAGATGCTGGGGGCGCCCCCGTCGGGCTCGACGGCGACGATGCGGGCCATGCGGGTCACCTCGTCGCGCCGCGTGCCGACCGGCGCGCAGTCGACGATCACGCCGCCGATGGTGCCCGTCATCCCGCCCGCGCCGGCGTGGCGCCGCCCGTGGGTGCTGGCGGTGGTGGTGGTGGCGCTGCTCGCCGGGGCGACGCAGTGGCGACTGATCCTGCCGGGTTCGCGAAAGTCAGCCGTGGCCGGCCCGGAGGCGCGCCGCATCGCGGTGCTGTACTTCAAGGACC
>JANLSF010000048.1:0-8263 GCA_031362285.1 Gemmatimonadota bacterium
CGAGGCGCGGTAGCTGTCGCGACGATGCACGACGATCACTTCCTTCGCGAACTTGTTGAGGTAGAGCGTCTCTTCCATCGCCGTGTCGCCGCCGCCTACGACGGCCAGCACCTTGTTCCGGTAGAAAGGCAGCGCGCCGTCGCACACGGCGCAGGCGCTGACGCCGCCGCCCGACTGGGCGAGCCGCTCCTCGTTGGGCACGCCGATCCACTTGGCGTACGCCCCCGTGGCCACGATGACCGTCAGCGCGCGAACGGCGGCGCTGTAGTTGGGCGTGACCATGAAGGGATGTGCGCCGAGCGCGACCTCGCGCACGTCCTCCCCGACCACGCGAACGCCAAAGCGCACCGCCTGCGCCTTCATCTTCTCCATCAACTCGGGCCCCGTGATCCCCTCGGGAAACCCGGGGTAGTTCTCCACCTCGGTGGTGGTCATCAGCTGACCGCCCGGGAGGAGGGTGCCGCGTGGCTCGCCCTCGAAGACCACGGGGTTCAGGTTGGCGCGGGCTGCGTACACGGCGGCGGTCCACGCGGCGGGGCCGGAACCGATGATGACGACGTTTTCCACGGGCGGTCGGGATCGAGGCAAGGGCCCGGCGCGCTCGCGCCGGACACGCCGGAATCTAGCGTCGCGGGGCGCGGCTGGTTCCGCTTACGCGCCGATCACGAGTCGCCCAAGGGCACCGTGGCAGTGGGAGACCGTCCCGACCAGGAACTCCGCCGGCCCGGCCTCGGCGGCGGCCAGCACCGTCGCCGCGGCTTCCCGCACGCGGACGGTGTCGAACATCCCCACCCCGTAGGCCCGGTGCTCGCAGTGAAAGAGCAGCGGTCCGCCCATTGCCTCGCCCGCCGCTCGACGCCCCGCCACGTACGACTGCAACGCGACCGGCATGCTCCAGTCACGAGGGCCGCGCGTGTGGGGGCAGGTGACCGGCTCGATGCAGTTCACGGGGCACGTCCAGGTGGCGAAGCTGGCATAGTGCGGCGCATCGCCGTTGGCCATCTCCCAGGGCACGGGGAGGCCCTGCGAGAGCGCCTTGAGGCCCACGGTGCGCGCGGGCCACCGCTCGAGCACACGACCGATCACCCACTCGACCATCAGGTGCGGCATGAGGGGCGAGGGGACGATGGTGTCGCGGTCACCGCAGGCGGGAATCGCGCGCGCGAAGTAGTCGCGCCACGACGCCGTCGTCACGACCGGCGCGGGGAGCGCCGCCACCGGCCGCATCAACCCGCTCGACCGGCTCACCGCACACGCCGGGTCGCGATCCACGACCTCCAGTCGCGCCCAGGTCAGCTTGCGCGCTTCGGCCGCGCGCTGCAACTGCCGCACGTAGTAACTGCCGTAGCATCCACCGCCCACCACCACGATCGTGCCGTACGCCTGCGCTGCGCTATCGGACATGCCGGCCGCCGTCCACGTGCACGACCTGACCGGTGACGTACGGTGCCTGGGCGAGGTAGAGCACGGCGCCAATCACGTCATCGGGGGAGCCGAGCCGCTTGAGCGGGGTGTCGGTGGCGAACGCCTGCTGGTGCGGCATGCCCCACGCGTCGGGGGCGAGCACCGCCCCGGGGACGACGCAGTTGACGCGAACGTGCGGCGCCATCGCCGACGCGAGGTGCCGGGTGAGCGCCTCGACTCCCGCCTTCGCGACGCCGTGCGGCAGGTATCCGCGCCACGGTTCGCCGGCCATGTGGTCACCGATGTTGATCACGGCGCCGTCGTTGCGTTCGAGCAGCCCCGCCGCCGCCTGGGCGAGCAGGAAGGGGGCACGCAGGTTCAGCGCGATGATCGCGTCGAACTCCGCCGCCGTGGCCTGGCCGAACGGCGTCTTGATCATGCTCGCGGCCGAGTTCACGAGCAGGTCGAGGGCGCCGAAGTGCCGCTCGACCTGGCGCACGAGCGGCTCGATCGCGCCGGCATCAGCCAGGTCGGCGTGGAATGCCGCGGCCTCGCCGCCGGCGTCGACAATGTGCGCCACCGTGTCGCCGGCGCCGACACGCGAGGCGGCATAGTGCACGGCGACGCGCATCCCTTCGCGCCCGAGCGCCTCGGCGATCGCCTGCCCGACCCGCTTCCCCGCCCCCGTGACCAGCGCGACCCTCCCGCGCAGGCTCACGCGGGCTGCACCGCCCAGCGCGCGGCTCGTTCGCGCTGCAGTTCCACCCAGGCGTACGGGATGTTCATGCCGCCCAGCACGCGCGGGCCGTTGACGATCCCGTGCCAGTCGGATCCGCCGCTCAGGACCAGCTCGAACTCCTCGCACAAGGCAGTCAATCGCGCCACTTCATCGGCGCCCTGCGATGGATGCCGGACCTCGAGTCCGTCGAGCCCGAGCGCCGCGAGGCGCTCCACACGACCGCGATCCCCGTCGTTCCCGGGGTGCGCGAAGACCGCGATCCCGCCGGCAGCGTGGACGAGCGCAATCGCCTCGCCGATCTCGAGCCGCTCCTTGGCGATGCACGCCGGGCGCCCGTTGCCCAGCCACTTGTCGAACGCCTCGCGCATGTCGCGCGCCCAGCCGCCGGCGATGATCGCGCGCGCCACGTGCGGTCGCCCCATCGCACCGCCGGCGGAGTGCGCCTGCACGGCCTCGATCGTGACCGGAATGCCGCCGGCATTGAGCGCCTGCACCATGAGGGCGCCCCGCCGCTCGCGCGCGGCCCGGAACTCGATGGCGCGAGCCTCCATGACATCGAGCCGCAGGAGGTGCAGGCCGAGCAGGTGCACTTCCTTGTCCCCATCATGCGCCGAGAGCTCGATGCCGGCGGCGACTTCGATGCCCAGCTCGTCGCCGGCCACGCGCGCCTCGGCCACCCCGCCCGCCGTATCGTGGTCGGTCAGGCACATGAGCGCGAGCCGAGCCTTCACGGCCGCCGCGACGACCGCAGCCGGCGCCAAGGCGCCGTCGGAGGCCGTCGAATGCATGTGGAGGTCGACGAAGCGCGCCGTGTCCGTGCCGGCGAGCGTCATCCGCGGTAACCCGTTTCCGGTGCGGTGGCGGCAGGCTGCGAGTGCGCGAACAGCGCCGCGAGTTGCGCCTCGCTCAGGTCGGCCAACGACTGCTCCCGGGCCATCGACCCCTGCGGCGAGTAGCGGGTGAGCCGCACGGTCCGCTTCGCCCCCTCGCCATGCACGAACATCAGGCCGAACTCGTCGCGGTCCGAGAGCGTGACGAATCCCGACGGATACACCTGCCAGGAGACGCCCGCGATGGAGATGATCCGGTTTGGCATCAGCCGAAGTCCACTTCGTGAAGGATGTGCGTGGCGCCCGGCAACGCGTCGTCGACGGTCGCATGCGCACGCGCGAGTGCGGCCACGTCGGCGGCCTCGGCGAACTCGGTGAAGTCGCCCGGCGACAGCGGGTTCTCGAACACCCAGTAATGGCAGCCGGCGGCCACGTACGCCGACCGCCGCGCCGCCAGCCGAGCGACGAGGGTCGCGCGCTCCGGTGGCGCCACCCGCGAGTGGGCGATCGTGAGGGCGCGCGGCATGGCGATCAGAATCCGCCGTCGGGAATCGTCTCGAGCGTCTTCTTGAGGTCGGCCATGAAGCGGTCGGCATCGGCGCCGTCGACCACCTTGTGGTCGAAGGAGCAGGAGAAGTACGCGCAGGTGCGGATCGCGATCGTGTCCTCGCCATCGGGCCCCGTGATCACCTTGGGCCGTTTCTCGATTGCACCGAGGCCGAGGATGGTCGTGGTGCCGACGGGGATGATGGGCGTTCCCATGAGGGAGCCGAACACGCCCGGGTTGGTGATGGTGAAGGTCGCGTCCTGCACCTCCGCCGGGCTCAGCTTCTTGGAGCGGGCGCGTGCCGCCAGGTCGTTGGTCGTCTTCGTGATGCCGGAGAGCGAGAGGTCCTCCGCGTTCCGGATCACGGGCACGATCAACCCGGTGGGCTCGAGCGCCACGGCAATGCCGATGTTGTAGCGCTTGCGGTAGATGATCGACTCGCCGGCCACCGACGCATTGAGCACCGGATGGCGCTTGAGCGTCTGCACCACCGCCGAGATGATGAACGGCAGGAAGGTCAGCTTCTGTCCCGTGGTGGCCTCGAACCCGGCGCGCATCTTCGCCCGGACGCGGGCCACGCGGGTGAGGTCGACCTCGAAGAACGAGGTGACGTGCGCCGCCACGCGACGCGCCTGCCCCATGTGCTCCGCCGTGAGCTTGCGCATGCGCGACATCGGCTCGACGACGTCGCCCGCCCACGGTGTGGGCATCGGGCCATGCTGCTCGGCGCCGTGCGGCGCGTACATGCTCGCCCCGGGGGTCGCCGGCGCGGCCGACCTGGCCGCGGGGAGCGCGCCACTCTCGATGACGGCGAGGATGTCCTTCCGTGTCACGCGGCCGGCGATGCCGGTCCCGGAGAGCGCGGCGATCTCGATGCCGTGCTCGGCGGCGATCTTGCGCACCAGCGGCGACGACTTGGTGCGCAGCCGATCCTCGAGCGCATTGCCGTTGCCGCCGGGGGCGACCACCGCAGGCGCGGCAGCGGCGGCGGCCATCGGCGACGGCGCGACGGTCGCGGCAGCGGCGCCCTTCGCGGCCGTCGGCGCCGGAGCGGACGCCCCGCCGGCGGCCCAGGCCGCCTTGTCCGTCTCGAGCCGGGCGACGATCGTCTGCACCGGCACCGTCAGCCCCTCGACCACGAGGATCTCGGCGAGGATGCCGGCGGCCGGAGACGGAATCTCGGCATCGACCTTGTCGGTCGAGATCTCGAAGATCGTCTCGTCACGCTTCACTTCATCGCCGACCTGCTTGATCCACTTGCTGAGCGTGCCTTCGGCGATCGACTCCCCCATCTGGGGCATGATGACATCAACGCGTGCCACGGATCAATCTCCAGTCTGGGTGTCTTCCGCGCGATGCGATTGCCGCACGCGCCACAGCACCGTCGTCGGCAGGATGAGCAGGCCGACCACGGCCCCCCATCCCGCATAAATGTGCCAGTCACACGCCGGCAGCCCCTCGCCCGGGGTGCACCGCGCCAGGAATCCGACCAACTTTGCCACGAGCACGGCCACCATCGCACCGCTCAGGGTGCCCGCGACCGTCATGAGGCACCCGAGCCCAATGTACTGCGCCCGTCGTTCGAGCGGAGTGCGCCTCGTCGCCATGGGCTAGTACGCCGCCAGCCGGCGGCAGGCCAGGAGGATGTCGGCCACCTGGGGCAGCACGTAGTCCTCGAGGCTCGGCGCGTACGGCAACGGCACGTCGGCGGCCGTCACGCGGAGGACCGGAGCGTCGAGCCATTCGAAGCACTGCTCGTTGATGCGCGCCGTGATCTCGCCGGCGATGCCGCCGGTCCGCGTGTCCTCGTGGAGCACGAGCACCTTGTGCGTCTTCTTCACCGTCGCGACGATCGCCTCGTCGTCGAGCGGGGCGAGCGAGCGCAGGTCGATGACCTCCACCGAGATGCCCTCGGCCGCCAACTGCTCGGCCGCCTCGAGGGCCTTGAACACGGGGGCCGCGTACGTGATGATCGACACGTCGGTGCCGGCCCGGGCGACGCGCGCCTTGCCGATCGGCACCACGTGGTCGCCGGCCGGCATCACGCCCTTGATGCGGCGGTAGAGGTACTTGTGCTCGAAGAAGAGGACGCAGTCGTCGTCGCGAATCGCGGCCTTCATGAGCCCCTTCGCGTCCTCGGCCGTGGCCGGATAGACGATCTTGAGGCCCGGCGTATGCACGAAGGCCGCCTCGGGGTTCTGCGAGTGGAACGGCCCGCCGCGCACGTACCCGCCGCTCGGGCCGCGCACCACCATGGGGCATCCGAGAAAGGCGCGATACCGCGCCGTGGCGACGTAGTTCGTGAGCATGTCGTACGCGCACGAGATGAAGTCGATGAACTGCAATTCGCAGACCGGCCGCATGCCCATGTGCGCGGCGCCCGCGGCCGCCCCCACGAAGCCGGCCTCGCTGATCGGCGTGTCGATCACGCGATCCTCGCCGAACTTCGCCTGCAGCCCCTCCGTGACCTTGAACGCCCCGCCGTACGCCCCGATGTCCTCCCCCATGAGGAAAACGTTCGGGTCGCGCGCCATCTCCTCGTCGAGGGCCTCGCGGATGGCCTCGAGGTAGGTGATCTCCGCCATCAGTCGGGCCCTCCCTTGGCCGCGCTCCACGTGCCCCACCCCTCGGGGCGCTCGTGCGCGTCGACCGCGCTCCGCACCCCTTCGCGGAACCACAGGGGCTCCGCGCGGGGCGGGGTGGCGTAGACCCCCTCCAGCGCATCGAGGGCCTGCGGCACGCCGGAGCGCTCCGCCGTGTCGGTGGCCACGTCGATCTCCTGCTGCACCCGCGCATCCATGGCCGCGAGATCGGCCGCGACGACGCCGAACTCGCCGGTCAACCGGGCCGCGTACCGGTCGAGCGGATCGTTGTCCGCCGCCCACCGCTCCCCTTCGCCCGGCGGCACGTACGACTGGTTGTCGTGCTCGGCGTGCCCCTTGCGACGGTACGTCATGAGCTCGATGAGCGTGACGCCGCCGCCCGATCGCGCGCGGTTCACCGCCTCGCGGGTGACCTCGTAGGTCGCGAGCACGTCGTTGCCGTCGGCCGTGACCCCGGGGATGCCATAGCCGATGCCCTTGTCGGCGAAGCTGGCCGCCGCGGTCTGCTTGGCGGTGGGCGTCGAGTAGGCATAGCCGTTGTTCTCGACGATCACGACCATCGGGACCCGCTGCACGGCCGCGAAGTTGATCCCCTCGTGGAAGGCCCCCGTGGAGGTGGCCCCGTCGCCGACGTACACGAGGACCACGCGCGGTTCCTTGCGGAGCTTGAACGACAGGGCCACGCCGGCCATCACGGGCACCATGTCGCCCAGGTGCGAGATCTGCCCCACGAACCCCCGCTCGAGGTCGCCGAAGTGGATGTTCAACTCGCGGCCGCGCGTGGGCGAATCGTCGCGCGCCATGTACTGCTTGAGGATCTCGAGCGGCGTGGCGCCCTTCACCAGCATCGAGCCCAGGTTGCGGATGAGCGGTGACAGGATGTCACCCGGCTCGAGCGCGAAGGCCGACCCCACGGCATCGGCTTCCTGGCCGAGCGACCGGAACAGCCCGCCCACCACCTTCGTCTGCCGGTACAGGTTGACGAGCCGTTCCTCGAGCGACCGCGTGAGCCGCATCCAGTAGTACAGCTCCAGTCGCTCGTCGCGGCTGAGCGCGCCGGCGTGCGGCCCGAGCGCCATCGCCGGGGAGCCAGCGGCGGCGCGGCGGGCTGGCGTCTGCGTGGACATCAGTACGCCGCCCCGATCTGGTGTCGAGGATCGGCCACGCGCCGCACCTGCACGAAGTACTGCTTCACGTTGCGATCGAGCCGGCTCTCCCCCATCTGGTCGGTGTGCGCCTCGAGGAAGGTGTAGTGCCCCCCCTCCATCCGGACCGACAGCGACAGCGTCCCGAGCGCCCCGGTGAAGGTGCGACTGCGCGCGGCCGTGGCGGTGCCGGCGAGGCCGATGGTCGGGAAGAACTCGTCCGCGATCGCGAGGGCCGCGTCGGGGCTGACGGAAGTGCGATGAAAGTGGCGCATAGGGTCAGAAGGCGGTGGTGGACTGCCGGACGCCCTGCATCCAGTCGATGCGTTGCAGCACCTGCAGCGAGTCGCGGCGGAACTGGATGGCGATCGCCCAGTCTCCGGACGTGATGTAGCGGAGTTTCCCGTAGTACGTGCCGGGCTCGGGGCCGGGGGTCAGGGCATCCCACGTGTTCGCGCCGTCGCGGCTCGTCGCGAAGATGCGGCCCTCCCCGCCATCGACCGGCGTGCCGGTCTTCCTGTCGCGCACCACGACCTTGTACATGATGTCCTCGCGCGCCTTCGGCGGGAGCGGGGTCACCGAGATGCGGAAGGCGAGGTCATCGGTCCAGTCGCGGATGTCGCTCTTGCCGACATCGTCCGCTCGTGGACAGGCGGCCAGCGTGACGAGGCCGGCGAGCAGCGCCAGGCGCCGGCCGCCGCGCGCGAGCGCGCGGGCGAGTCGCCTGGCCGCGCCGACGTCCGGCCTGTTCGTGCTCATGCGCCGTCCTCCATGGACAGGTGGGTGACCTGCTCCTCGCCCATCAGGTGGCGCAGGGTGTTCTTCAACTTGGTCTGCTGGATGAACAGGTCGTGCTCGGGCAGCAGGCCGGGCTGCGACATCGGGCTCTTGTAGTAGAACGAGAGCCACTCCTGCATGCCGGAGAGGCCGGCGCGCGCCGCGAAGTCGTGGAACAGGGCAAGGTCAAGCACGATCGGCGCCGCGAGGATCGAGTC
>JANLSF010000076.1:0-3874 GCA_031362285.1 Gemmatimonadota bacterium
TGCCGAGCTCCGGGTGGGCCATGATGGTGGCGGCGACCTCGTCGAGGAGCTTGTAGGACTCGGTCTTGATGATGTCCTTGTCGACCTCGAAGTAGACCTTCTCGAGGATGAGGATCTGGTTCTGGGTCACCTTCACCCGCGTGGGTTCGAGCACGATGCGGACGAGCTGGTCGCCGCCCGCCTCGGCCTTCACCGGGGTGACGAGGAAGGCGAGCACGAACCGGTCGACGAAGGCGGCGGCGTTGGCGAGCGTGAGGATCGCCACCATCGTCCAGGCGGTGCGCGCGGGGAGCCAGCGAGCGGTGTCGGTCACGTATGTAAGCGAACCGGATGTCACACGGTTTGCCAACCCCCGTCCCCCGCGCGACATTCCACTTGCCGACCGCACCCGCTGTTCTCCCAGCCGAGCGCCCACAGGGGCCTTGAGCCGCGGCGGCCAACGAACCCCTCGACTTGCAGGGTCACGTGACATGCGGATAGCGAAGATTGGCGTGGTCGGGGCCGGCGCGATGGGAAGCGGCATTGCCGCCCTCGCCGCCAGCGCGGGCCTTCCGGTGGTCCTCCTCGACATTCCGGGCGCCGACGATCGCGGCAAGCCCGCGCGCGATGGCCTGACGAAGGCGGTCAAGTCCAAGCCCGCCGCCTTCATGGATGCGGCCCGCTCGGCGCTCGTCAAGACCGGCAACACCGAGGACGACCTCGGGCTGCTCGCCGATTGCGACTTCATCGTCGAAGCGATCATCGAACTGCCCGGCCCGAAGCAGGCGCTGTTCGAGACGCTCGAGACGATCGCCAAGCCCACCGCGATCATCGCCTCGAACACGAGCGGCATCCCGATGGCGGTCCTCACCACGGGGCGCTCCGCCGGCTTCAAGCAGCGGTTCATCGGCACGCACTTCTTCAACCCGGTGCGCTACATGCACCTCCTGGAGATCATCCCCACCCCCGACACGTCGCCAGAGGTGCTGCGCTGGACGCGCGTGCTGGCCGAGCGCGTGTTCGGCAAGGGCGTGGTGATCTGCAAGGACGTGCCCGGCTTCATCGCCAACCGGCTGGGCATGTACGGCATGGTGCGCGCCCTCAAGCTGATGGCCAAGCACGACCTCACGATCGACGAAGTGGACACCCTCACCGGTCCGCTGCTCGGTCGTCCCAAGACGGCGACCTTCCGGACGGGCGACCTCTCGGGGGTGGACATCCTCACGCACGTGGCGGCGGGGCTGGGGCAGGCCACGGGCGAGGATTTCTCGGTGCCCGACTGGGTGACGGCGATGGTGAAGGCCGGTCGCCTCGGGGACAAGACCGGCGGCGGCTTCTACAGGAAGACCCCCGGTAAGGGGGGCAAGCCGACCATCGAGACGCTCGACTGGAAGACCGGCGAGTACGGACCGCAGCAAAAGGTCGAGTCGGCCGAGCTGGCGATGCTCCTGAAGCTGCCGCTGGCCGCGCGCGTGGAGAAGATCAAGGAACTGCCGGGCAAGCACTTCGATTTCCTGCGGGCCATCATTGCCGAGACGTCGATCTACACGCTCACCCACACGCCGGCACTGGCCCACGACCTCGTCGCGGTGGACCGGGCGCTGGAGTGGGGCTATGGCTGGGACGTGGGCCCCTATCGCATGATGGACCTGTTCGGTCCCGACTGGCTCCGGTTCCAGTGCGCCGAGGCCAAGCTCGAAGAACCCGCCATGCTCACCAAGGTGCTGCACAGCTGGTACAAGCCCGCGGGCGGCGCCGAAACGTACCTCGGCAACGACGGCTCGTACCAGTCGTACGAGCACGTGCCGGGCGCGCTCGTGCTCGATGCGCTCAAGCGCTCGGGCAAGGTGGTGGAGGCATCACAGGATGCCGCGCTGATCGACCTGGGCGACGGGGTGCTCTGCCTCGAGTTCCGGAGCAAGATGAACACGCTGGGCGAAGGGGTGCTCCGTGCCATCCACTCCGCGCTGGACCGCGTGGAGCGCGGGTTCACCGGCCTCGTGCTGGGCAACGACGACAAGCGCACCTTCACCGCCGGCGCCAACCTGGCCGGCGTGGGGCAGCTGATTCTCGAGGGCAAGTGGAAGGAGCTGGAGGAGGGAGCCCTGATCTTCCAGCAGACCGCCATGCGTCTCAAGCAGTCGCCCTTTCCCGTCGTGGCGGCGCCGCACGGACTGACCCTGGGCGGCGGCTGCGAGTTCAGCATGCATTGTGATCGCGTGCAGGCCAACGCCGAGTTGTACATGGGACTGGTGGAGGTCGGCGTGGGGATCCTGCCAAGCGGCGGCGGCACGAAGGAGCTGCTGTTCCGCTTCTCCGAGGAAATCGCCCGGTACGACAACGCCGATCCGTTCGAGGCACTGGTCCGCGCCTTCAAGCTGATCACGATGGCGCAGACGAGCACCAGCGCGCTCGAGGCGCGGAAGTTCGGCTTCCTGCGCGAGGGCGACCGGATCAGCATGAATCGCGACACCCTCATTGCCGACGCCAAGCGGCGCGTGCTCGACCTCGCGAGCGACTACGTGGCCCCGCCCCCGCGCGTGATCAGGGCGTTGGGCGCCGAGGCGTACGGGAACCTCAAGTACGCGCTGTGGGCGTTCAAGGAAGGGGGCATGGCCAGCAACCACGACGTGCACATCGGCGAGCGCATTGCCTATGTGCTGAGCGGCGGCGACGGCCCGGCTCGCGACGTGACGGAGTGGGACATCCTCGATCTTGAGCGCGAAGGGACGCTGAGCTTGCTCGGCACCAAGGAAACGCAGGCGCGCATCAAGCACATGCTCGAGACCGGCAAGCCCCTGAGGAACTAGACGATGAGCACTCGTGAAGCCGTGATCGTGAGCGCCGTGCGCTCCGCCGTGGGACGTGGCAAGAAGGATGGCTCGCTGGCGAACACCAGCCCCGTGGACCTGTCGGCGGCGGTGATGAAGGCCGCCGCGGACCGCGTGGGACTCGACGCCAAGGAACTGGACGACGTGGTGTGGGGGTGTGCCTACCCCGAGGGCGCCCAGGGGCTCAACTTCGCGCGCACGGCCGTGCTGCGCGCGGGCTTCCCCGTGGACGTGCCGGCCCAGACCGTGAACCGGTTCTGCTCGAGCGGGCTGCAGACCGTGGCGCTGGCCGCGCAGGCGATCATCGCCGACACGGCCGACGTCGTGCTGGCCGGTGGCTGCGAGATGATGAGTCTCGTGCCCATGAGCGGATACCACCCGCGCATGCACCCCGGGCTCACCGAGACGTACATCGGGATGGGATTCACCGCCGAGCGAGTGGCGGAGCGGTGGAAGATCACGCGCGAGGCCGCGGATGCCTTCAGCGCCGACAGCCATCGGAAGGCGGCGATCGCCGTGAAGAGCGGCGTGTTCAGCGGCGAGATCGTCCCGATCGAGGTGGAAGTAGTGACCTGGGACGGGACGAAGAAGCAGGTGAAGACGCGCCTCTTCAGCCAGGACGAACTGGTGCGCGCCGAGACGACGCCGGAGCGGCTGGCGAAGTTGCCGCCGGCGTTCAAGGCGCGCGGCGGCACGGTGACGGCCGGCAACGCCTCGCCCTTCTCGGACGGCGCCGCCGCCGTGCTCGTGATGAGCGCGGAGCGCGCCAAGGCGCTGGGGTTGAAGCCCCTCGCCCGGTTCGTGACGTTCGCGGTGGCCGGCGTGGACCCGGACATCATGGGCGTGGGCCCGATCAAGGCGGTGCCCAAGGCGCTCAAGCGCGCGGGCCTCACGCTCGCCGACATCAAGCTGATCGAGTTCAACGAGGCGTTCGCGGCGCAGGCGTTGGCCGTGGCCCAGACCCTCGAGCTGGACATGTCTGGGGATCAAGATCACATCTCCACCACCAGCGATGCCAGAATGCAGAGCGATCCAGCCCGCATGCCGGCCCATCACCTCGAGTA
>JANLSF010000086.1:0-2561 GCA_031362285.1 Gemmatimonadota bacterium
ACGTCGAGCACCGCGCACGCGAGCTGCTGGCCCTCTTCGACCTGGAGGAGTGGCGCGACGAGCTGGTGGAGAGCTATTCGCACGGGATGCGGCAGAAGCTGATCATCTCGAGCGCGTTCATTCATCGGCCGGCGGTGATCGTGGTCGACGAGCCGATGGTGGGGCTCGATCCGAAGTCGGCCAAGATCCTGAAGGACCTGTTCCGCGAGTACGTGCGGCGCGGCCACACGATCATGATGAGCACGCACACCCTCGAGGTCGCCGAGACGATGTGCGACCGGATCGGCATCATCCAGAACGGGACGATGCGGGCGTTCGGCACGATGGCCGAACTGCGCTCGAGCCCGGGGAACGACGGGCGCGGGCTCGAGGAGATCTTCCTCCGCCTCACGGGCGACGGCGCCGCACGCGAGCTGGTGAATGTCCTCGACGCCTAGCCTGCTCCTCCCCACCCCTGCGCATGCGGTGGGCGCCGTGGTGGAGCGGCCGGACCCGGCGCTGCTGCACCTGCTGCTGCCCAAGTGGCTGACCGCGCGCGCGCGCGCCAGTGCCGAGGAGCGTGGCAAGGGCGCGCGGATGGCGCTGCTCGGTGGCGTGGCCGTGCTCTTCTGGACCTTCATCTTCGCGGTGTTGTATCGCCTGCTGATGTACTTCCGCGGCGTCGAGGAAATCGGGCCGCTGCTGGCGGGCAAGCTGCTGGGCCTGGTGCTCGTGAGTTTCTTCTCGATCCTGCTGCTGTCGAACGTGATCACCGCGCTCTCGAGCTTCTTCCTGGCCAAGGACCTCGACATGCTGGTATCGGCGCCGGTCGACTGGCTGCGGCTCTACGGCGCCAAGCTGATCGAGACGACCGTGGCGTCGAGCTGGATGGTGCTGCTGATGTCGGTGCCGATCTTCAGCGCGTTCGGCGTGGTGTACCACGGCGGCTGGATCTGGCCGGTCATCGCGGCCGGCGTGATGCTCCCGCTCATCGTCATCCCGGCGGCGATCGGGAGCGCGCTCACGCTCGTGCTGGTGAACGTGTTCCCGGCCCGCCGCACGCGCGACATCCTGAGCCTGATCGCGGTGTTCGCGGCCGGCGGCGTGGTGCTCCTGTTCCGGCTGCTGCGGCCCGAGCAGCTCGCCCGCCCCGAGGGCTTCCGCTCGCTCGTGGACTTCATCGGCGTGCTGCGCACCCCCACGTCGCCGTTCCTGCCGAGCGAGTGGGCGCAGAAGGCGATCATGTCGTGGCTCACGGGGCCGGTGGATCCGCTGTCGTTCTACCTGCTGTGGACCACGGCCGCGGCCGCGGTGACGTGCGGCGCGCTCCTCCACCGCCGGTACTACCTGATCGGCTTCAGCAAGGCGCAGGAGGGGGCGCAACGGCTCCTGACCGGCGACGCGAAGCGAAGCGCGATCCGCGGAGCCCTCGGCTTCCTCGGCGTGCGGCGGCGCGAACTGGTGTTCAAGGAAGTGCGCCTCTTCTTCCGCGACACGACGCAGTGGTCGCAGTTGATCCTGCTGGCGGTGCTGGTCGTGGTCTACGTGTTCAACATCAAGTTCCTCCCGCTGACGCAGGCCGGGGTGAGCTTCTTCCTCGTGAACACGATCCCGTTCCTCAACCTCGTGCTGGCGGGGTTCGTGCTGGCGTCGATCGCGGCCCGCTTCCTGTTCCCGGGCGTCTCGCTCGAAGGGCGGACGATGTGGCTGCTGCGCTCGAGCCCGATGTCGATGCGCGACCTGCTGTGGGCGAAGTTCTGGGTGGGCACGCTCCCGCTCCTCATCCTCGCGCTCGGCATCGTCGGGGTCACCGACTACATGCTCAAGGTCAGCCCCTTCATGTTCGCCGTGTCGCTCGTGACGATCACCCTCATGACGTTTGCGCTCTCCGGACTCGCGGTGGCGTTCGGCACGCTCTTCCCGCAGTTCGAGACGGAGAATGCGGCGCAGATCCCGACGTCGTTCGGGGGGCTGCTGTTCATGATGTCGTCGGTGACGCTGATCGGGGTCGTGGTGATCCTCGAGGCCCGGCCGGTGTACGGGTATGTCGCGGCCCAGGCCTTCGGGGGGACGGCGGAACCGGGCACCATGATCGCGGGGTTCGGCGTCGCCGCCACCCTGTGCATCGCCTCGACGGTGCTCCCGCTCCGGTACGCCCAGCGCCGCCTGGAAGCGCTGGACCAGTAGCCGGGTCCGAGGGGCAGAGTTCCCGCCCGTTAAGAAATCCGAAATGTGCGGACCGACCGTAGCTCGTTCACCTTTCACAGGCCAAACCCACCCCGTGGGAGCCTTCGGAAGCACCCCCGCTGGCGCACCGGTCGCGCCGGCACTTTACATCACACAGGAGTTTGTTCAGATGAAGAAGCTGATCGCCGTTGCGCTGCTCGCCGCGTTCGTCACCGTGTCCGCCAATGCCCAGGCCGCCGCGCCGGCGCAGGGCGAGAAGAAGATGGAGAAGAAGGGCGAGATGATGGAGAAGAAGGCCGACAAGATGGAAAAGAAGGGCGAGATGATGGAGAAGAAGGCCGACAAGATGGAGAAGAAGGCCGATGCCATGAAGCACGACGGCATGGACAAGAAGG
>JANLSF010000089.1:0-14813 GCA_031362285.1 Gemmatimonadota bacterium
GTTCTGCTCGTGGTCCGCATGCAGGATGAGCAGGATCTCGAGCGCGCGCGTGAACACCGGGTTCGCGGTGTACTTCGGCTCCGACATCCGCGCGACCATGGAGAGGAAGTTCTCCACGTACGAGAGGTCGTTGTCGGGATAGATGATGGGCAGCCCCTTCACGTGCCGGTACGCGAACGCGGCCAGCGTCGGCAGCTTCGCGATCAGGCGGATCATCGAGATGTTCCGCTGCTCCGGGTCGTGGATCTCGTGCGCCTGCGGATAGAAGGCCGAGAGGGCCGCCACCGAGGAGCAGAGGATCGACATCGGATGCGCGTCGTAGCGGAATCCCTCGAGGAACTTCCGGATGTTCTCGTGCACGTACGTGTGGTACGTGATGTGGTGCACCCAGTTGTCGTACTCGGGCTGGGTCGGCAGCTCGCCGTGCCGCAGGAGCCACGCCGTCTCGAGGAACGTGCTCTTCTCCGCGAGCTGCTCGATCGGGTATCCGCGGTAGCGCAGGATGCCGTTGTCACCGTCGATGTACGTGATCGCGCTGCGGCACGACGCCGTGTTCAGGAAGGCGGGATCGTACGACCGGAGCCCGACGTCTCCCGGCGCGCCCTTGACCTGCAGGAGGTCGTTGGCGCGGATCGTGCCATCGGTGATGGGCACCGTGTACGACTGGCCGGTGCGGTTGTCGCGGATGTCGAGGGTGGCGGTCGACGTGGGGGCGCCTGCGGGGGCTGCCGTTTCGCTCATCGTGGAATCTCCATCAGGTGGATTTCGCCTGCGGCAAATCTACCCTGCGGACCGCGAGGGAGGTGCGATCACGAAGGGAGAGCACCGGGCGGCCGGGCGGACGCGACGGGGGGCATGCGCCGGGGCCCGAGCGACCATCGACGATCCCTGCCACGCGCGTTAGATTCTTCGCGTTCCCCGTGCGCCCGCCCGACCAACCGGAAACGTGCATGTCTCGACTGGTTCGCCACTTCGTCCGTACGGCTGCGTGCCTCGCCCTGCTCGCCCCCGCGTTCCCGCTGGACGCCCAGCGGTCGGTTCGCGAGGAGGCCCGGCGGGCCACCGCGACCCGCGAGGAACTGGAGAACATGGCGATCGAGGCGGAGCAGATCGCGGCCAACCAGGGCACCCCGGAGAAGCTCCGTCGGGAGAAGCTCACCGACGCCAGCGGCATCCGTGAGCGCCTCCGCGTCGGCGACTTCCAGGTGGGCGACCGCATCGTGCTGCGCCTCTCCGGTGACCCGAGCTTCCCGGCAATCGACACGGCGGTCGTCCGCGCCGGTGGCGTGGTCCAGATCTCGACCCTCGGCGAGGTGCCCATCCGCGGCGTGCTGCGCTCCGAACTCGCCGCCCACATGCGGCGAGAAGTGGGACGATTCGTTCGCGGCGCCACCGTGCAGACCACGTCGGTCGTCCGCCTCGGCGTGTTCGGCACCTCGGTCGGCCGGCCGGGATTCTACGAGTTCGCATCCGAAGGGCTGCTGAGCGAGGTCCTGATGAAGGCCGGCCTCGCCGCCGACGCCGACCAGCACAACGTCGTCGTGGCGCGGGGCGGCAGCGACATCTGGGAGCGACAGGCGGTGGACGTGGCGCTGCAGGAGGGCATTTCCATCGACCAGCTCGGCCTGCGAGGGGGCGACCAGATCATGGTCGGCACCAAGACGCAGCTCAACTCGCAGACGATCCTCCAGTACTTCATGATCGGCTTCCAGATCGTCAACCTGGTGCTGATCATCCAGACACGGAGTCGGTAGGCGGGTGGCTTTCGCGCTCGGCGTGACGGGCGCGGCGTGGCTCGTGGTCACCTGGGTGGTGTATCCCGCGGTCGTGGCGCTCGTCGCCCGGGCCGTGCGCGTGCGGCCCGTGGCCGCGCCGGTGCCGTGGCCCGCTGCCACCTGCGTCCTCGCGGCGCGCGAGCCGGCGGCCGTCATCGACGCGCGCGTCAGGAGCTGGCTGGCGAGTGACTACCCGGGGCCGCTCGACGTCGTGGTCGCGATCGACCCGTCGGTCCCCGACCCGTGGATTCCCCCGATCGACCTCGCGGGACGCGTCCAGGTGGTCGCGGGTGATGCACCCGGCGGCAAGTGCGCCAATCTCAATGCCGGCGTGCGAGCCGCGCAGGGCGAGATCCTCATCATGGGCGATGCGCACCAGGCGTTCGAACCGGATGCCATCACCCGGCTGGTTGCCCGCCTCGGAGACCCGGGCGTGGGCGCGGTCGCCGGACAGCTGGAGATCCCGGCTGGCGGCGCCGGCCTCGTGTCGCGCCTGTACTGGCGCTACGAGCGGGCCCTCCGCGCCAACGAAGCGCGCATCCACTCCACCATCGGCGTCTCGGGATCGATCTACGCCGTGCGACGTGCGCTCTGGGCACCGTTCCCGGCCGGCCTGATCCTCGACGACGTCCACCTCCCCATGCGTCTCGTGCTCTCGGGACATCGCATCGCGTTCGAGAAGGGCGCCACGGCCCACGAATCGCGGCGCGTCGAAGCCGGACAGGAATTCCGTCGCAAGGTGCGGACCCTCACCGGCAACTATAAGCTGTGCGCCTGGCTGCCCGGCGTGCTCATCCCGATCCGGAATCCCGTGTGGCTGCAGTTCGTGCTTCACAAGCTCGCCCGACTCGCGACCCCGTTCGCCCTGCTGGCCTGCCTGCTGGGAGCGGCCCTGGCCATGCCGGCCCTCCCGCGCGAGGTCAGCCCGATGGTTCTTGGCGCCCTCGCCGTTGTCTTGGCCCTGTTGGCGCTCTCGCTCGACCCGGTTTCGCGCCGGCTGCGGTCTGCGGCGCTGCAGGCGGGTGGGCTGGTGGCGGCGCCGGCGGTCGCGCTGCTCAATGCCATTCGAGGCGACTGGGACGTCTGGCAGCCGCATGCGCGTCGCTGACGTCAGCCGTCCGGGTCAGTCCGGCACGCGACTTGCCCCGTTCCGGTGTGCCATGCCTCCCTCACTGACCGCCCGCCCTCGACGACCCCCATCGCGCGCGCGCGGATGCCCCTGAGCCGCCCGCTGCGCCTCCTCCGCGCCCTTCGCGGTCGCTCCGCCCGCGAACTCAGCGAGCGGGCCGCGCAGGCCGTGCATGCGACCCTCGAACGGGCAGGTCTCGACTCCGACACCGGGATTCCCTCGCTCGCTCAGGCGCTCGCAGAGCTCCGTGACCCGGCCGGGCGCCCGTTCGCCAGCATCGCCGAGGCGCACGCCGCCCTGGTGGCGCCCGGCGCCCGGGTGCTGGTCCCCGCCCTCGCGGACCGCGCCGGCACGATCGCCGCGATCGAGGCCGAGGATCCCGAGGCCCGCGCGCGCTGCCTCGCGCTGGCCGAGCGGCTGGCCGCGGGGAGGTTCGACCTGCTGGGCTACGAGGGGCTCGACTGGGGGACGCCGATCGACTGGCACCTCGATCCCGTGGCCAACCGGCGCGCGCCGCTCACGCACTGGAGCCGGGTCCCCTTCCTCGACTTCGCCGCCGTCGGCGACCACAAGGTCACCTGGGAGGTCAACCGCCATCAATGGCTGGTGACCCTGGCGCAGGCCTGGTGGTTCACCGGTGACGAGCGGTGGGCCGAACGCGCGATGCGGCACCTGGAGCACTGGATCGAGCAGAATCCGGTGAAGCGCGGCATCAACTGGACCAGCATGCTCGAGGTCGCGTTTCGTTCCATGTCGTGGGTGTGGACGCTGCAACTGCTGCACGGCAGTGCGGCCCTCACGCCGGAACGCCATGTGCGGGCCCTCGGCGTGCTGGCCCGGAGTGCGCGTCACGTGGAGCGCTACCTCTCCACCTGGTTCGGCCCGAACACGCACCTCACGGGCGAGGCGCTCTCGCTGTTCGTCGTGGGCTGCGGCGTGCCGGCGCTGCGTGACTCGGCGCGCTTCCGTGCACTGGGCGCGTCGATCCTGACCGAGTGGATGCCCCGCCACGTGCGCCCCGACGGCACGTACGTGGAGCAGTCGACCTGGTACGCGCGCTACACCGCCGACTTCCTGGTGCACGCCATCGTGGCGGGCGAGGCGTCGGGCGAGGCTCCCGCCGGTGCGCGCGCCGCGCTCGACCGTGCGGCCACCTTCCTGCTCCACGTGATGCGGCCCGATGGCAGCTTCCCGCTCATTGGCGACGACGATGGCGGCCGGCTGGCCTTTCTCGACGCCCGGCCGGCGAGCGACCTGCGCCCGACGCTGGCCGCTGCGGCCGCCCTGCTGCGCCGGGGCGACCTCGCGTGGGCGGCCGGCCCCGCGCGCGCCGAACCCCTCGGGCTGCTCGGCGCGCGAGGCCGTGACGCGCTGCGGTCGGCGACCCCGCACGCGCCGGATGACCGCACGCGCGCCTTCCCGGACGGCGGGTTCTATGCCATGCGTGACGGCTGGGACGACCGTGCGTCGTTGGCCGTGATCGACTGTGGCCCTCACGCGTTCCTGAATGGCGGCCACGCGCACGCCGACCTCCTCGGCGTCGACCTGACCCTGCGTGGGCGCGCCGTCGTTCGCGATCCGGGGACGTTCACGTACACCGGATCCACCGAGGCCCGGCGTGCGTTCCGGTCGGCGGAGGCGCACGGCGCGCTCACGGTGGACGGACGGGGGAGCGCCGTGCCGGCGGGTCCCTTCACGTGGGAGCGCGCCCATACCCGGCAGGCGGCACGCTGGAGTGCGACCACCGCCGCCGACGTGCTGCTGGGCACGCACGACGGATTCGCGTCGCTCCCTGGTCGGGTGACCCACGCGCGCGCGGTGGTGCGCGCGGGACAGGCCTACTGGGCCATCCTCGACCTCGTGCGCGCCTCGGGTGCCCACACGGTGGCCGCGCACTGGCCGCTCGACGCGGGGCTCACGGCCGACCCGGCGACGGGGGAGGTCCGCCGGGGGGACGCGCTGGTGGCCCGCTTCCACTGCGTGTCGACCGCCGGGCGCTGGCGGGTTCGGGGCGGGTGGCAGTCCCAGGCCTACGGACACCGCGTCGCGAGCGAGGTGCTGAGCTGCGAGTCGGAGGCCGAGGGGACGCAACGCCTCGCCACCGTGATCGCGGCGGCCGACGCCCCGGCCGTCGTGCTCCGCGAGGCCGGGCGCGACGCCGTGACCGTTTCGAGCGACGAATGGGAGGACCTGCTCGTCCTACCGGAGGGCGACGGCGCGCGAGTCGGCGACGTGGAGGTGACCGCCCGCCTGGCCTGGATTCGTCGCGATACCGCCTCACGCCGGCTCCTCGCCGCCGTCCTGTTCGACGCCACCCACTTCGCCGTGGGCGGTCAGCTCCTGCTCAGCGCACCCGAGCCCGTGCCCTGCGCCTCTGCCTCTCCCGGTACTTCGCTCGTCGGTGGCGGCTGGACTGCCGCCGCCGGCCCCGCCTTCGGCTCCAACTCGATGGTCTCGTCCTGATATGTGCGGCATCTGCGGCATCGTCATCCCCCGGAAAGCCGGACGCGAGGTCGCGCCGGCGCTCATCGAGCGCATGCGCGACACGATCGTGCACCGTGGCCCCGACGGCGCGGGGCTGCACGTGGGCCCGGGCGTGGGACTCGGTCACCGCCGGTTGAGCATCATGGACGTCGAGCACGGCGCGCAGCCCATGCACGGCGGCGACGGGCACCTGCACATCGTCTACAACGGCGAGGTGTTCAACCACCCGGCGCTGCAGCGGGAGCTGGAGGCGCAGGGCGTCGCCTACGAGACCCGCTGCGACACCGAGACGGTGCTGCACCTGTTCGAGCGCGAAGGGGCCGCGGCCGTGAAGAAGCTGCGTGGCATGTTCGCCGTCGCCATCTGGGACGATCGCGACCACTCGCTGTTCCTCGCCCGCGACCGGTTCGGGGTCAAGCCGCTGTACTACCACCTGGCCGGCGACGGCACGCTGGTCTTCGGGTCCGAGATCAAGGCCGTGCTGGCGTCGAGCCTCGTACGGGCCGCGCTCAACGAGGGGATGCTCCCGGACTTCCTCGCCAACCACGCGCCGTCGGGCGACGAGACGATGTTTGCCGGCATCCGGCGGCTGCCCCCCGCGCACACGCTGACCTGGCGCGACGGACAGGTGACGATGGCGCGCTACTGGGACCTGCACTACGCGAAGTCCGGGCCCGAGCGCACCGATGCCGACCTCGTGGACGACTTCCGCGAGCGGTTCCGCGAGGCGGTGCGGCTGCGGCTCATGTCCGACGTCCCGCTCGGCATGTTCCTCTCCGGCGGCATCGACTCCGCGGCCATCACGGCGATGATGAGCACGATGGTCACCGACCCGATCAAGACCTTCTCGGTGGCGTTCGCCGAGCGCGAGGCCAACGAGCTGCGGTACGCCCGGATGGTCGCGGAGCGGTACAAGACGGACCATCACGAGGTCGTCGTGTCGCCGGCGGACTTCCTGGGCGCCCTCCCGAAGCTGGTGTGGCACGAGGACGAGCCGATGGCCCATCCGTCGAGCGTCGCGCTGCACTTCGTGTCGAAGCTCGCCGCCGAACGGGTGAAGGTGGTGCTCACCGGCGAGGGCTCCGACGAGATGCTGGCCGGGTATGGCCGCTATCGGACCACGGCGTACAACGCCGCGCTGGGCGCGCGGTACGAGGCGCTGGTGCCGGCGGGGGTGCGCCGCATGGTCCGCACCCTCGTCCAATCGGCCTCGGGGGGCTCGCGATTCGGTGCGCGGCTCGCGCGCACCTTCCTCGGGCGCAGCGCCGACCTCGACGCGCTGTACTTCGACAACTTCGCGGTGTTCGGCCGGGCCCGTCAGCGCGAGGTGCTCGCGCCCGCGCTGCGCGACCGCCTCTCGGGCGTGGACCCGTACGCCGCGGCCCACGCGGCGCTCCGCGAGACCGACGCCACCGAGATGGTGGACCGGCTCCTGTACGCCGACGTGCGCACCTACCTGCACGAGTTGCTCATGAAGCAGGACCAGATGAGCATGTCGGCGTCGATCGAGAGCCGGGTCCCCTTCCTCGACCACCCGCTCGCCGAGTTCATGGCGGCGCTGCCGCTCGGCGCCAAGCTCCGCGGGCTCACGACCAAGCGCATCCTGCGCGAGGCGATGCGCGACGCCCTGCCCGCGGAAATCCTCTCGCGGAAGAAGATGGGCTTCCCGGTGCCGTTCGGCGCCTGGATGCGCGGGGCGCACGGGGACGTGGTGCAGGAGTTCGTGCTCGGCCCCCGCGCCCGTGCGCGCGGCCTCTTCATCCCCGACGCCCTGGAGGCGCTCGTCGCCGCCCATGGGCGCGGGGCGGACCAGAGCGAGCGGCTCTGGGCGCTCGTGAACTTCGAGATCTGGCAGCGCATCTTCCTCGACGGCGAAGACCCGTCGGCGGTGCGCATGCCCATGGGACGATGAGTCCCATGCCTTCATCCATCACAGGACAGCCATCATGAGCGTGTCGGTCAGCGTCTTCGGGCTCGGGTACGTCGGGTGCGTCAGCGCGGCGTGCTTCGCCAAGGAAGGACATGCGGTCGTCGGCGTCGACGTGAGCCAGACGAAGGTGGACCTGGTCAACGCCGGCAAGGCGACGATCGTCGAGTCGGGGATCGCCGAGCTGGTCGCGGAGATGCGCGCCTCCGGCCGCCTGCGCGCCACGACGAGCGCGGCCGAGGCCGTGCACGCCACCGACATCTCGCTGATCGCCGTCGGCACGCCGAGCCGCCCCAATGGCGGCATCGACCTCGCCTACATCACGCGCGTGTGCGAAGAGATCGGCGCCGCCATCAAGACCAAGCAGGGCGGCCACATCGTGGTCATCCGCAGCACCGTGCTGCCGGGCACCACGGAGGACGTCGTCATTCCGGCGCTCGAGCGCACCTCGGGACGGAAGGTCGGTCCGATGCTCGGCGTCTGCATGAACCCCGAGTTCCTCCGCGAGGGGACCTCGATCCGCGATTTCTACGATCCGCCGTTCACCCTCGTGGGCAGCCAGGATCCCGAGGCCGCGCGGCAGGTGCTGGCGCTGTACCAGGGCATCGAGTCGGCCACGCACATCACCGACCTCCGCGTGGCGGAAATGGTGAAGTACTCGTGCAACTCGTACCACGGCCTCAAGGTCGCCTTCGCCAACGAGATCGGGAACATCTGCAAGGCGCTCTCGATCGACAGCCACGAGGTGATGCGCCTCTTCTGCGAGGACACCAAGCTCAACGTGTCGGCGGCGTACCTCAAGCCCGGCTTCGCCTTCGGGGGCTCGTGCCTCCCCAAGGACCTGCGGGCCATCACCTACCGGGCCAAGCAGGCCGACGTCGCCACCCCGATCCTCTCGGCCACCCTCGAGAGCAACCAGGGGCAGATTCGCCGCGCCTACGACATGATCATGGCCACCGGGCGCCGGAAGGTCGGCGTGCTCGGCCTCTCGTTCAAGGCGGGCACCGACGACCTGCGCGAGTCGCCGATGGTGGCGCTCATCGAGCTGTTGATCGGCAAGGGAGTCCCCCTCACGATCCACGACGACCACGTCTCGAGCGCGCGCCTCATGGGCTCCAACAAGGAGTACATCGAGCGCGAGATCCCGCACATCTGGACCCTCATGCGAGCGACCATCGCCGAGGTGCTGGCCGACGCCGAGGTCGTGGTGATCGGCAACGGCTCGCCCGAGTACCGCGGCATCCAGAAGCAGCTCACCGACGGACAGATCGTGGTGGACCTCGTGCGCGCCTTCGGGCCGCGCACCAGCGACGCGCAGTACCAGGGCATCTGCTGGTGACGCACGCCAGCTCGCACGCGGGCGCCGCATGAGGATCCTGTGGGTGAAGGCCGGCCAGATCCTCCCCGTGGACACGGGGGGAAGATCCGGTCGGTCAACATCATGCGGCAGCTCGCGCGCCGGCACGAACTCACCTTCCTGTCGTATTCCGGCGGCGCGCGCGATGCGGCGTACGAGGACGCGCTGCGCTCCGAGTTCCCGCGGGCGATCCCGATGGCCGGGGCGTGGCCTGCCGGCCCGCTGGGCGTCGGCCTCTCGTACGCGCGCTGGCTTCCCACCGGGATGCCGTTCGCGGTGGGGAAGTTCGCGCATGACGTCGTGCGCGCGCGGCTTGCCGAGGCGTACGCGCGGAGCGAGTTCGACGTCGCGGTGTGCGACTTCCTCGCCGCCAGCGGGAATTTTCCCGACGCGCCGGGGCGCGCGACGGTGCTGTTCCAGCACAACGTCGAGTCCGCGCTGTGGGAGCGCCAGGCGCTCCACGAGCGCAATCCCGCGTTGCGCGTCGTCTATGGGCTCGAGGCGAGGCGCATGGCGGCCTACGAGGCGGCCGCCGTGCAGCGGTTCCAGCACGTGATCGCGGTCTCGGAGCACGACAAGGGGCTGATGGCGCGCTGGGTCGATGCCGCGCGCATCAGCGTCACCCCCACGGGGGTCGACCTCGGTGCCTTCGGTGCCGGTGCCGGTGCGGCCGGCGCGTCAGCGCCCCTGGTGGTGTTCGTGGGTTCCATGGACTGGGAGGCCAATGCCGACGGGATCCTCTGGTTCACCGACCAGGTCTGGCCGCGCATCGCCGCGGCGCGTCCCGACGCCGTGTTGCGCGTGGTGGGGCGCAACCCGCCGGCGCGCATCCGTGAACTCGCCTCGGCGCAGATCGAGGTGACGGGCACCGTACCGAGCGTCGTGGAGCACCTGCATGCCGCAGCGGTCGTGATCGTGCCGCTTCGCATCGGAGGGGGCACGCGCCTCAAGATCTACGAGGCCATGGCCGCGCGTCGGCCGGTGGTCTCCACGCGCGTGGGCGCCGAGGGGCTCGACGTAGCGCACGGGACCGACATCCTGCTCGAGGACGAGCCGGCCTCCTTTGCCGGCGCGGTGGTGCGGTTGCTGGGCGATGCCACGGAACGCACCCGCGTGGGTGATGCCGCCGCCACGACCGCGGCGCGGTTCGACTGGCCCAACGTCATGCGCCAGTTCGAGGCCTCGCTGGCCCAGTCGCGGCAGGTGGTGGGTTGAGCACGTCGGTGCCGGCCACGCGGCCGCCGATCCGCCTGGGCCTGCTCGCCGATGCCGGCCCGCAACCCTGGTGGGTGGCGGAGCTGCTCCGCGAGTTGATCGGCGACGGCACGGTGGAACTCGTGCTGGTCGTACGGGCCGATGCGCCTCCCCCCGATCCACGTGAGCGGCCCACCTGGCGCCGCCGGGTCCGCTACGGGTTGTACGGCCTGCACGAGCGGCTCGACCGGCGCCTCTACGGCGACGGCTTCGACCCGCTGCAGCCTGTTCCCATCGACTATCTCGTGGCCGGCTCCACGGTGCTCGACGTGGTGCCCGTGCGCACGCGATTCAGCGACCGCCTGTCCCCGGCGGATGTCGACCGCATCCGGGAGGCGCGATGCGACGTGCTGCTGCGGACCGGCTTTCGCATCCTCCGCGGCGAGGTGCTGGGCGCCGCGAAGCATGGCGTCTGGTCGTACCATCACGGCGACAACCAGGTGAATAGGGGCGGCCCGCCGGGATTCTGGGAGTCGATGCGCAACGATCCGGTGACCGGTGCGACCCTCCAGGTGCTGACCGAGGCGCTCGACGGGGGGCGCGCCATCGGACGCGCCTGGTGCGCCACCGACCCGCGCTCCCCCCTCCGCAACCGCCGCGCGCTGTACCGGCAGGCGATGGCGCTCCTGCCGAAGGCGTTGCGCACGCTGCGCGACGGGGGACCCGAGGACCTCGCGAGCCTCGCCACCGACAGCACGTGGAGCGGCTATTCCTATCCGCTCTCCCGGATGCCGACCTGCCGCCAGATGCTGTCGCTGCTGGGCGCACGCCTCGGGCGCAGCATCGCGAGCCGCTGGCGCTCCCTCTGGCGCACGGAGCGGTGGGAACTCGCGCTCCTGCGCCACCCGCACGACGCGGCATCGCCCCGCGCACCCGACGGCGTGCTGTCCCGGTCGCGCCTTGTGCCCTGCGCCCTGGACCGGTACTGGGCGGACCCGTTCGTCGCGCGCGCGGGGGACGGCTGGGTGGTGTTCTGCGAGGAGCTGCTCAAAACGACGGGACGCGGCCGCATCGTGGCCATGGAAGTCGCCGCCGATGGCACCGTGGGCCCGTCGCGCCCCGTGCTCGAGGCCGCGCACCACCTCTCCTATCCGTGCGTGTTCGAGCACGAGGGGACCTGGTACATGATTCCCGAGACCTTCGATGCGCACCGGGTGGAGCTGCACCGGTCCACGGCCTTTCCCTGGGAATGGAAGCTCGAGGCCACCCTGCTCGACAACGTCGCGCTCGTCGATGCGACGCTGCACCATCACGACGGGCGCTGGTGGCTGTTCGGCGGCATGGGCGCGCACCGGGGCTCCGCGTCGGCGCAACTGCACCTGTTTTCGGCGCCGGCGCTCACCGGGCCGTGGGTGCCCCACCCGGAGAACCCCGTGTGCGCGGACGTGCGGCGGGCGCGACCGGCGGGACGGCTCTTCACGCAGGGAGGACGGCTGTTCCGCCCCGGGCAGGACTGCGCCAAGTCGTACGGCGGCGCGATCGTGATGCACGAAGTGCTGCGTCTCGACGAGGCCCGCTACGTGGAGACGGTGATCGACCGTCTCGATCCGCTCTGGCGCCCGGACTTGCGCGGGCTGCACACGATCAACGCCGACCGGGGCCTCACCGCCATCGACGTGCGTCGGCGACGCTGGCGCTGGGGCCGGTAGCACGACGGGGACCCGGCCATGCCGGGTCCCCGTTTCTCGCTGCAGAGCGGTGCGATCAGCGGACCGGCATCTCGACCAGGAAGACGTCCGTGCGAGCGCTCCCGTTCATGTTTGAGTCGAACATGATGAGCTTCCCATCGATAGAGATCGTGGTACGGGGCTGGGAGTAGTAGGCGAACGCTGACGACGCAGTTGCGGGTGGCTTGACTGAGTAGTGATGCGCGGCGATTCGAAAGTTGAGACCATCGAGCGTGAGCATCGCGATGCCTTCCTTGACGCCTGATGTGCCCGTTCCTGCGAACGAAAAGTCGAAGGTCTCGCGCAGGATCCACTGTTTCTTGAGGTCGTTCCCCAACTCGATGTCCGACTGCACCCAGCTTCCGCTAGCGTGCGAGTCGGGGTAGTACCCGCCCAGTGTGCTGAACTGGAAGGAAGCTCGCGTCGCGGACGGGTCCACGGCCCAGAGCGGCGTCTGGCCACCGCCAGTGTTCGGGTCGACGGCGATGAAGTAGCCGCGCGCGGAGCCCACGTGTGCGAAGATCGAGTTGCCGGGTGCCGTCAACGGAGCAACGGTGTTCGTCTGGAGATCCCAGATGCTGACGTTCGTGAGCGACGTGTTCGCCATGACATACCGGCCATTGTGCTCGAGATACGGTTCGTCGAGACCGGCAAAGGTCCGCGTGATGGTCGTGCCTGTTGAACGATCGAAGAAGAGCACGTCGCTCGTGGACGCGATGCTGATGGCGATGAACCGGGTATCGGTCATGTCCTGCGCGAACCACTGGTTTCCGTTGAAGGCCGCCGGGAACGGCGCGATGTCCGCAAACGAGCTGGTCGCGACGTCAAAGCGGCGGATCTGGCGCGCACTCGTCACCAGGTAGACGATGCTGGGCGTCGCGGGATTCTTGGCGAACGAGGCTTGGAGCGTGCCGGCGGGCGCCGCACGATAGTTGAACAGGCCCGTGGATCGATTGAAGTCGATGAACCAGATCCCGCCGCCGGGACCGAAAATCCACAGCGTATGCTTGCCATTGTACTCACGGCTGATCTGCGCCGGCCCCTCGGAGTACGAATGGAAGATATATGTGTTGGCGGTGGGCACCGTGGGGCTGGTCACCTTCCAGACCTTGGCACCCGTCACGGGATCGGTGTAAGACGAGCCGGCAGGCAGGATCGAGACGTTCAAGGAGGTGTACGCCGTGAGGTTCTTGAGCTGACCGGAGGCGGCTGGAAAAGCCACGGGGTTCGCGACGGTGGGGGACCCGCTGCCGGGCGGCACGGTCGGGGGCGGCGTGGGCGGCGTCGTGGGTGGGGGCGTGGTGGGCGCCGGCGGCGTCGTCGGGCCCGCGGGCGAACTCACGCTCACCGCGATGAACCCATTTTGCCCACCAACGGAAGCGGTGATCGTGGCAGAGCCTGCGGACACGCCAGTCACGGCACCCGTCGGGTTCACGGAGGCCACGCTTGGGGCACTACTCGCGAAGACGATGTTGGAGTTGGTGACGGGCACGCCGCTTGCGTCCTTTGGCGTGGCTGAGACGGCCGCAGTGATCCCAACCGCGATCGTCAGAATCGTGGGATTCACCGCCACAATGGCGACCGGTGCCGACTGGATCAAGTCCTGCGCGACAGGTGGGGCCTGAGCGCCGCACGCGATTAGCGGGGCCAGAAACATCAGGCGCGCCCGCCGCCCCATTCTGATGTGATGCTTGGACTTGGTCGAGTTCACCGATGCCTCATCTGCGCGGGATGTCCGACTGTGCGTACCCCAATTCTACGCCGGCCGATGCCGGATTGGTCCGCAGTCACTCGCCTGCATGGGCCAACTTCGACCCATACACGAATGGAATGGCAAGAGCCGTTCCTTTTGACGAACGGACGGAGGCGGCTGCAACATGAGCCGCGGCGATTGTGACAAATCTCACGCGAATTGAGCCCTTGCTTGAGATTCTCGGCCGCGGGTGTCTACGCGCGGGGACGGAGGGCTCGCGTGAGCAGGCAAGAGCCGAGGCCCGCATCTCGGTTTTCGCAATGCGGCGAAATGGCCAGAACCGGCAGAATGCGGCCATTCGCCGCGTGCCGCGCCTGCGGCCGCTCCCTCAGCCGCCGATCATGCGGCCGACGCCATGCTTGCCGCCCCAAATCTCATCCACGAGGCGCCGATTCACGACGCCCGTGACATGCACCGGGTCGACGAAGTTGGCGCGCTCCGTCGTGAGCGCATTGTCAAAGTCGAAATCGATCGTCGGGGCGATCTCGCCGAGTTCGCGCTTGAAGCGCTCGAACTCGGACTCGAGGTGGAAGGGTGCCAGTCGGCCCCGCAGCGAGGTGAACGTCGGAAACACGATGAATCGCAGGTGAATGCGGCGCTCGCGACAGCGAGCGGCGATGCGCGCGAGGTCCGCACGGTACTGATCCGGATGCTTGTACACCCGGTAGCTGCGGTCCGCGTAGGCGTCGTGCTGCGCAGCCCAGAAGGCCTCCAGCTTCGCGGGATGCCCCGGCGGCGGCGCTGCCTTCCTGGCTGCCGCCTGGATGGTCATTGTCGTGGCGCGGAGCACCGATCGGCTGACCAGGTACAGCAACGGCTGGCTCTCCAGCGTTCGGTAGAGCGCCGTGCGATCGGTGTGGTCGTAGTCCGAATACTGGCTGAAGCCCACGGCGATGTCGACGTTGGTCAGCGCGACCAGGGCATCGGCAATCCAGAACGCGCTGATGACCTCGTCGAGGCTGCTGCCACCAAACGCGAGGTTGGCCACCGGCACTCCCACGCGTGCACTGACGGAATCGGCAGACACGTTGCCCATCCTGGAGTCTCCCAGCAGGACGAAACGTCTCGGATCGGCCTTGTAGCGACTGAGGCTCCAGAGCACGGGGTTGAGCGCGGCGGCACTCCGCAGCTTCACGTCATCGCCGATGAGATGCGAGCCCACGCGGTCGTACGGATCGACCGCGAGCACCACGCCCGCCAAGAAGGCGAACGGCGCGGCCAGCAGGGCGAGCCGGGTCAGGAGGCGTCCGAGCATGTCCGTCAGAACTGGAAGTAGATGAAATCCTGCGCGGAATTGAATGCACCGAAGTACAGGACGGCGCCCACGGCACCGACATACGCGGGCCAGCGGCACCAGGCCGGCAGGGCACGGATCCGTTCGCGGAGGCCGCCTCCTCGCTCAAACCGGTCCACCACGAGCACGGCGGCGATGCCCACGATGGCCAACCCGAACTCGAACTTGTCCTG
>JANLSF010000099.1:0-5262 GCA_031362285.1 Gemmatimonadota bacterium
CCCTCGTGGGCCGTCGTCGCCGGAAGGCGTAGGCCGCGTACGGTCGCCGTGCCGCGACCGGAGCGAATGCAAAACGGGGCGGCGGTCAGCTGAGCGTCGCCCCGTTTCGTCGTGCAGTGCCGGCTGAAGCGTGTATCGCCAGCTACACCTCACTCTCGCGTCAGAGGACCTCGATGCTGCTCACGATAGCGCGCTCACTTGTCTTGGCGATTGTCTTGCCCGTCGCTGCCCAGGCACAACTGGTGAACGGGAGCTTCGAGGGATGCGCGCCCGGCAACTTGATCGGATCGGGCGGGAGCTTGGCCGTCAGCGGCTGGACGATGACCAATCAGGGCGTCGAGTGGTTCAGCACCCCCGGCGGCTGGGTCTTTCACGACGGGGCGTGCGCCGTCGACCTCGCGTGGTACACGTCCAGTGGCGTGCCCGGCGGGGGCATCCGACAGACCGCGTCCACGATCGCGGGTCAGACCTACCTCCTCTCGTTCTGGGGGTCCACGACGAACTTCGCCGGGCGGGATGGCACCGGAATCATCGAGCTGTGGCTCAACGGCGCGATGGTGAGCTCGAACGCCGTCGCGAACGGCAAGTCGTTCCTCACGTTGGGCGACTGGTCCCAGTTCACCCAGTCCTTCGTCGCCACCGGGACCTCGACCGACATCGAATTCCGGAACCAGCAGAACGCCTTTCTGCACTTCGCCAATGTGGATGACGTGCAGCTCTCCGCCGTAGCCACGACCGTTCCCGAGCCCAGCAGCCTGGCACTCCTCGCGTCCGGACTCTTGGGCGTGGTCGTTGCCGGGCGGCGGCGTCGCGCGCGCTGAGCGGCGATGCGGCGGCGATGCCGCGGCGCAGCGCCCACGACAACAGCCATGGGGCGAACAAAACGGGGCGACGGTCAACTGACCGTCGCCCCGTTTCGTCGTGCAGTGCCGAAGGAGGGACTCGAACCCTCACGAGGTTGCCCTCACTGGCTCCTGAAGCCAGCGCGTCTACCAGTTCCACCACTCCGGCAAGTCGGCGAAAGCTAGTCGGGGACCGCGGGGGGTCAACGCATGCCGCGTCCTCCCTGAACGGCGTGTCGGTAGATTCCCGGCATGGCCAAGGAGCGGACCGCCCCCGGTGAGCACGAATTGGTCGCCCGCAACAAGCGCGCGCGGCACGACTACGAGCTGCTGGACCAATGGGAAGCCGGCATCGTGCTCGTGGGGAGCGAGGTCAAGTCGCTGCGGGCCGGACGGGCCAACCTGCAGGACGCCTACGGCATCCTGCGCGACGGGCAGCTCTACCTCCTCAATTGCCACATCGCGCCGTATTCCCACGCCGGCTACATCAACCACGAGCCCACCCGCACCCGCAAGCTGCTGTTGCACAAGGCCGAGATCCGCCGTCTGATAGGCGCAGTCGAGCGGAAGGGCCTCACCCTGGTGCCGCTCGAGCTCTATTTCAAGCGGGGGCTGGCCAAGGTGTCGATCGCGCTCGGACGCGGCAAGAAGGAGCACGACAAGCGCGACGACGAACGCAAGCGCGACGCGGAGCGCGAGATCGCGCGCGCGGTGTCGCGCCGGTGATCGCGCTCCTCGCCCTCGCCGCACTCGTGCAGGGCAGGGTGCCGGGGGACCCGCCGGCGTCGCTGCGCGTGCGCGGACCGTCACCGTCGGTCGCCGTCGCCATCGTGCGGCTCGACGGCCAGCCGGCCGTGCGCGCCGACGAGCTCATGGCGCCCCTCGGCGCCCGGTTGAGCCGCATTGACGACGGCCGGTGGACCATGGCGCTGCCGGGGCTCACGCTCGACCTGCGCGACGGGCTGCCCTTCGCGGGGACCAACCTCGGCACGGTGCCGCTCGCGTCGTCGCCGCGCTGGATTGCCGGCGTGCTCGTGCTGCCCCTGTCGATCGTCACCGAGCTCGTGCCGCGCCTGGCTCCCGGGTACCGGTACGACGGTGAGCGTGGCGAACTGGCGACGCCGGGCGCGGGTCAGGTGGCGCGCGCGTCGGCCGACGCGCCGTCCGGCACGGTGTTCAGTCGCGCCGGTCGCGGCGTGCCGGCCGCCGACGCGCCCACCCCCGGCGCTCGGCCGGTGCCGCGGCGTCCCCCGGGCGGCAAGGCCACGCGCATGGGCGGCGAGCGTCGCATCGTCGTGGTGGACGCCGGGCACGGCGGCCCCGATGGCGGCATGCACGGTCCCGTCGGGGGCCGGTTCACCATCCACGAGAAGGACATCACGCTGGCGGTGGCCGCGCGCCTGGCCGAGGCCCTGCGCGACCGCGGCATCGACGTCATCATGACGCGCACGCGCGACACGCTCATCGCCCTCTCCGACCGTGGCCGCATCGCCAACCGCGCGCGCGGCGACCTGTTCCTCTCGATTCACGTGAACGCGGCCAACCCGCGGTGGCGCGATCCGGGCGCCGCGCGCGGCTTCGAGACCTACTTCCTCGCCGAGGCGAAGACCGAGGATGATCGGCGCGTGGAGCAGCTGGAAAACGAGGCGGTGCGTTTCGAGACCGACGCCGAGGCCCCGAAGCATGATCCGCTCGCGTTCATCATCAACGACATGGCGCAGAACGAGCACCTGCGCGAGTCGAGCGACCTCGCGGACGCGGTGCAGCGCGCGCTCGGCAAGATGCACCCCGGTCCGAGCCGTGGCGTGAAGCAGGCCGGCTTTCGCGTGCTCGTGACCGCGTACATGCCGGCGGTGCTCATCGAAATCGGCTTCGGCACCAACCCCGCGGAGGCGGCGTGGATGGATGACGATGCGCGTCAGGCGCAGATCGCCGCGTCGATCGCCGACGCCGCCGTCCAGTACCTCGCGCGGTACGAGCGACGGGTGGGGTCGCAACCATGTGCGTCGCCACCGCGCCGGCGCGCGCCGTCGGCCCGTTGACCGTCACGGTCGCCGGTCTCGACTTCCAGAATCCCGTGCTGCTCGCGGCCGGAACGGCCGGCTTCGCGCAGGAACTCGACGAGGTGATGGCGCTCGACGCCCTGGGCGGGATCGTGACCAAGGCCGTGAGCCTCGCGCCGCGGCTGGGCAATCGCGCGCCGCGCGTGGGCGACTTCGCCGGCGGCATGATCAACGCCATCGGCCTCGCGAATCCCGGGCTCGACGTGGCACGCGACGACCTGCTCCCCTGGTGCGGCCGTCACCTGTCGCGCGCCCTCGTGCTCGTGAACGTCGTGGGCGACACCGTGGAGGAGTTCGCGAGCGTCGTGGCCGGGCTCGATGCGGTGACGGCGCACGCCGGCTACGAACTGAACGTGAGTTGCCCCAACGTCAACCACGGCGGACTCGAGTTCGGTGCCGACCCGCAGGCGCTGACGGCGCTGGTGCGGGGGGCGCGCGCGGCCACGAAACGCGCGCTGTTCGTGAAGCTCTCGCCGACGCTGCCGAACATCGCCGACACGGCGCGATGCGCCATGGACGCCGGTGCCGACGGCCTCACCCTCGTGAACACGGTTCCGGGGCTGGTGATCGACGTCGAGGCGCGGCGTCCGATGATCGGGTTCGGGACCGGCGGCGTGAGTGGCGAGGCGTTGCTCCCGATCGGCGTGCGCGCCACCTGGCTCGTGCGGCGCGCCCTGCCCACGGCGCCGATCATCGGGATCGGCGGCGTCTCGACGGCCCGCGACGCCCTGCAGTACGTGCTGGCGGGCGCGCACCTCGTGGGCGTCGGCACGGCGGCGATGCGCGACCCGCGAACGCCGGAGCGCATCGTGCGCGACCTCGCGCGGTGGATGGCCGGGCATGGCGTCCGCGCCCTCGGCGACCTGCGCGGCCAGCTGGAGTGGCCCGGGTGACCAGGCCCACCACGCCCATCGTCGCCCTGGACGTGCCCTCGATCGAGCGCGCGCGTCCGCTCGTCCGGACGCTCGGCGATGCCTGTCAGTGGTACAAGGTGGGGCTCGAGTTGTTCGTGGCCGAGGGGCCGCACGTGGTCACCTGGCTGCGCGAACTCGGCAAGGATGTCTTCCTCGACCTCAAGCTGCACGACATCCCCAACACCGTGCGGGGAGCGGCGCGGGCGGCGGCGGCGCACGGGGCACGCCTCGTGACGGTGCAGGGGAGCGGCGGTGCGGCGATGATCGCGGCGGCCATCGAGGGCGCGGGTGCGCAGGACGGCACGGGGTGCGGCGTCCTCGTGGTCACGGTGCTGACCTCGCTCACGGCCACCGACGTCGCGACCGCGTGGGGGCGCACCGGCGTGATCGTGGCCGACGAGGTCCAGCGGATCGCCCACATGGCCGGAACGACGGGTGCGCACGGGGTGGTCTGCAGTGGCCACGAGGCGGCTGCGGTGCATGCGGCGCTGCCGGCGCTGGAGGTGCTCGTGCCGGGAGTGCGCTCGGCTGGCGGGGCCTCGCACGACCAGGCGCGGGTGGTGACGCCCGCCGACGCCGCCCGCGCCGGCGCCATCTACGTGGAGATCGTCCGGATGGTGACGTCGGCCGACGACCCGGTGGCCGCCTATGAGCGCGCCGTGCTCGACCTCTCGGCCTGACAGTTTTGGCGTCACCCGCGGGCGCCGCCCGCCCGAACACCTTCCGAAGCGACTGCGTACATGCGAGCCTCCCGTGGCTGTCAAGGGGGCCCCCTTGAATGCGGGCTTCACCGCGTTTATGTTGAGTGTCTGCCCCGGATTAGCCTCGGTTTTGGCGCACACGCCAACCGCAGGGAGCGCCGGGGTGGGTTCAGCACCTCCCGAACCAATCGCACCGCACTTCCCCGGAGTCTCCGTGAAAGTTCGCACCAGCGTCAAGCCGATCTGCGAGCACTGCAAGGTGGTCAAGCGCGCCGGCGTGACCCGCGTGATCTGCAAGCGCAACCCCAAGCACAAGCAGCGGCAGGGATAACGACACATGGCGCGTATTGCAGGCGTGGATCTTCCGCGCGAGAAGAAGGTCGAGATCGGCCTCACGTACATCTTCGGCATCGGGCGCAAGACGGCGCGCGACATCCTGGAGAAGACGGGCGTCAGCGAGTCACTCCGCATCAAGGACCTGACCGACGCCGACGTCAACAAGCTGCGGCAGGCGATCGAGCGTGATCACCGCGTGGAGGGCGCCCTCCGGACCGAGGTCGCCATGAACATCAAGCGGCTGATGGACATCGGCTCCTACCGTGGCATCCGCCACCGTCGTGGGTTGCCGGTCCGCGGCCAGCGTACGCACACCAACGCGCGCACGAAGAAGGGTCCGCGCCGCGCGATTGCCGGGAAGAAGAAGGTGACCAAGTAATGGCTATCGGGAAGAAGACCAAGAAGG
>JANLSF010000130.1:0-4834 GCA_031362285.1 Gemmatimonadota bacterium
CCGACATGCCACGCGCGGTTCGCTGTCTCCGACGGCGTGGCCTGGTTCGGCGAGGGTGATGCGCCCGCCGCGATGTCCATGGCCATGCCTCCCGATGGTGCGGCGGCGCCGGACGACCCGGAGGTCCTGCGCCTCGCCGCCATGCTCAACCTCGACGGCCCGGGAGGCTGGGTGCTGCTGCACGGCGACTTCACGTCGCACGCCGGGGCGCTGGTCGACGCGTTCGGCGTCGCCACCATCCGGCTCGTGGCGCGGGCTGCCCCGTCGGCCGTGGCCGGAGGATCGGTGCTGATGGGGGTCGCCGGCGTGTTGCCGCTGGCGTCGGCGCTGCTGCGTGGCGCCGCGTTCGGGCCCGGCGTGAGCGCCGCGCTGCTCGCCTCCGCGGCCGTCGCCCTGATGCCGAACGGGCGGCTGGTCGCTCCCGTGGAGTGCGACCCGCCGAGCGTCCTCGCGATCCTGGCCCGCGACGACCGCCACTGGGTGGCGGAGCCGCGAGCGGCGCCGATCAGCCTTCGCCGCTCGCCGCCGCTGCCGCGTACACCTGATCGATGACCGGCTTGTAGTTCTTGTCCACCACGCGGCGCTTGACCTTGAGCGTCGGCGTCAGCTCACCCGAGTCCACCGAGAAGTCGTGCTCGAGCAGCACGACCTTCTGCGGGACCTCGAAGTGGGCGAGGCCCCCGAGTTCGCTGGCCACTTCCTTGTCCATCTTCTTCTGGATCGTGGGCATCACCATCAGCTCGCGGCGGTCGGTCCAGAGGATGTTCTTGACCCGGGCCCAGTTCTCGAGCTGATCCCAGTTGGGGACGATCAGGATGATCGGGAACTTCCGCTTGTCGCCGATCATGACCGCCTGGCTGACGTACTTGTTGGTCTTCACCAGGCTCTCGATCGGCTGCGGCGCGATGTTCTTGCCGTTGGCCGTCACGATGATGTCCTTCTTGCGATCGGTGATGCGCAGGTACCCGTCCTCCAGCACCCCGATGTCGCCCGTGTGGAACCATCCCTCCGCATCGATCGCCTCGGCCGTCGCCTCGGGACGATTGTAGTACCCCTGCATGATGTTCGGCCCGCGGGCGAGGATCTCGCCATCGGCCGCGATGGCCACTTCGACCCCCTTGATCACCTTGCCCACGGTGCCGATGCGGAAGTTGGCCGGCGTGTTGACGGCAATCACCGGCGACGTCTCGGTGAGGCCGTACCCCTCGAGGATCGTGAGCCCCGCGGCGTAGAAGAACTTGTTGATCTCCGCCGCGAGGGGCGCCCCCCCGGAGCAGAAGAAGCGGAGCCGGCCGCCCACGCGCGCCTTGAGCTTGGAGAACACGAGCCGCTGCGCCAGGCCGTATTGCCAGGCCAGCAGGCCCGACGGCTCGAGCCCCGCCAGCTTCTCGTCGGCCCACCGGTCGGCCACGCCGCGCGCCCAGAAGAAGATCTGCTTCTTGAGCCCGCCCGCCGAGATCGCACTGTCGAGGATGCGCGCGTACAGCTTTTCGTAGAGGCGCGGCACCGACATCATGATCGTCGGGCGCACTTCGCTCAGGTTGAGCGGCACCGCGTCCACGCTCTCGGCGTAGGCGATCGAGCAGCCGCGCGAGAAGAGCATGTAGTCGCCCTGCCGCTCGAACACGTGCGACAGCGGCAGGAACGAGAGGGCAAGGTCCGTCGGTCCCACCTCCACCGCATCACGCGATGCGGTGCAGTTGGAGAAGAAGTTGTCATGGGACAGCATCGCCCCCTTCGGCTTGCCCGTCGTCCCCGACGTGTAGATGAGGGTCGCGAGGTCGCCCGGCAGGACCGCCAGGGCCGCCGCCTCGTAGGCCGCGATCGTGTCCGCGCTCTCGTCCGCCCGTCCCATGGCCTCGAGCGCGGCGAGCGTCAGCGTGGCGCCGTTCGACACCGCGGCCTCGAAGGTGATCACGTGCCGCAGCGCGGGCATCTGGTCGCGCACCTTCTCCACCTTCGCGGCCTGCGCCGCCGTCGACACGAAGATCGCCACCGCCTGCGAGTCGGCGACCACGTCCGGGATCTGCTCGGCCGGCAGCGTCGGGTAGACCGGCACGTCGGTGAACCCGGCAGTGAGGCAGCCGTAGTCGGCGATCAGCCACTCCGGCCGGTTCTCCGAGAGGATCGCCACGCGTTCACCCTTCGCAATGCCGAGGGTCCGGAGCCCCAGCGCCACGCGCCGGACCCGCTCGGCGATCGTCGCATGCGAAATCGGCGTCCACGTGCCCGTCGCCTTGGTCAGCAGCGCGTCGGGCTTGTTGAACAGCCGGATGGCATCGAAGTACAGCTGATTGACGGTGCCGGGCGGCGTGGGGCGCGGGCCCCCCGAACTGCGCGCCGTGCCGACGGGGCCTGCCGCTGTCGCTGCGATCGTCGCCATGGACGCGAGGGGAGAGGGGGAACGCGGGCCCCCGGTACGGGGTGGCCAATGCCCCGAAGCTACCCCTCGGCGTCACGACCCGGCAACGGCCCCGCGCGCGCTACCGCTACCGCTGCCGCTACAGCGAGTCTTGCGGGGCCAGCGGCACGACGATCTGCACGGGGCTGCCGCGCACGGCCACGCCCCGGTAGGTCACGCTCGCGCTCACGATGGCCGTGTCCCGCACGCGCGACCCCAGGGTGGGGACCACCCGCAACGTCTTGGTGGCGACGCCGCCGGCATCCGTCACCGCCCACGGCGAGTTGGCAATGCCGGCCGAGATGAAGATGGAGTCCACCGCCCCCGTGGGCGAGCGCACGAGGGTGAAGCGCACGAGCCAGCCCTCGGTCACCGAGTCGGGGCTCGCGCCGCTCAGCAGTGGTCGACTTCCGACCTTCACGCGGAGCGCATACGAATTGGCCGGGTCGGTGCGCGGCACGGTGACATAGACGAGTCGACGCAGCGGGTCCGGGTTGCTCGCCGTGTCGGGGCGGTTGGCCACGCCGAGCGTCTTCGGCGTGGTCTGCAGCCCGCTTACCGAGGCGAGGATGCGCGCCCCCGTGCGCCGGTTCACCCCGGTCACCCGTCCCGTCACCGAATCGATGCGGAGCCCCGTGTCGAGGGCGATGAAGCGGACCGGCGCGCCCGTGATCACCCGGTTCGCGCCGTCGTAGACCTTCGCCGTGACCGGCGCGGCCACGCCGAGGGTGTCGCGGAGGGTGTCGCCCACGACCACCGCCGGAAAGGGGAGCGAGTCGATCGACAGCGACTGCGGCCCGCCGGGGGTGCTGGTCAGGTCGCTGCAGGCTGCGCCGCCCAGCAGGGCGAGCGCCAGCGCCCGGTGGAAGGACACGGTCACTGGAAGCGGTCGGCGATCTGCGCGGCGAGGTTCACGTACGCCTGCGACGCCGCGTCGCCCGGGTCGCGCAGCACCGCGGGCTGGCCGGCGGCGAACGCCTCGGCCGGTGCGTGGCTGCGGGGGATCATGGTCGGGAGCAGCAGGTTGGCCGGCACGTGCGAGCGCACGTATTCGACCACCCGCATGCTCGCCGGCGCGAGCGGGTCGACCATGGTGAGCAGCAGGCCGTCGAACACCAGCTTGTCGTTCATGGCGACCAGCTCCTGGATCGCCTTCAGGATCTGCGGCGTGGTCTGGAGCGCCAGCGGCTCCGCCTGCAGCGGCACGATCACGTGGTTGCTGTGGGCGAGCACCGCCCGCACCACGGGCCCGAGTCCCGGCGGCGTGTCGACGACCACCACGTCGCAGCGCGCGCGGGCCGTCGCCAGCAGTTCCGGGAAGAGCGACCCCTCGGCCACCCGACGATGGAAGCCGGCGTGGTCGGTCAGGTCGCTCACCGACCCGGCGAGCATCACCCGCAGCCACGGCAGGGCGGTCGGCAGGATCACGTCGCGCAGTGGGCGCACGCCGTCGAGGTAGTCGGAGAACCCCCACGTCGGATGCCCCTGCTTGAGCGACGCGCCATAGCGCACCGATCCCTGGGGGTCGGTGTCGACCAGCAGTGTCTTGAGCCCGCGCCGCGCGAACGCGGCGGCGAGGTTCACGGCGGTCGTCGTCTTGCCGACGCCCCCCTTCTGGCTCACGATCGCAAGCACTTTCCCCATCTCAGCCCGGTCCCTCCGCGGCGTCGTCCACCGCGGTGTCGCTGCCGGAGACCTCGCCCTCGCCGCCCTCGATCGCGGCCAGGGTATCCTCGGCATGGCGGATCCACTGCTCGGTGCCCGCGTCGGTCGGCGGGTGCGAGAGAAACTTCCGGAGGTGCGTGGCGGCTCCCTCCCGGTCTTCCCGCTTGAGCAGCAGGAAGGCCAACCCGTAGTGCGCCCCGGCTAGGAGCGGGTTCACCTCGAGCGCCCGGCGATACGCCCGCACCGCCTCATCCTGCCGGCCCGTCCGTGAAAACGCGATCGCCATGTTTTGCAGCACGCGCGCGTCGTCCGGCTTGTCGCGGAGCGCGAGCCGGTACGACGTCAGCGCGGCATCGTAGTCCCCCTGACGTTCCAAGGCCAGCGCCTCGCTCAGGTAGTCGAGCCGCTGCGGACGGAGTTCGCGGTCAGATCCGCCGAGGAGTCGGCTCCACCATGACATGCCCCAAAGTACGGCCCCGCAGCGACGGCGCGCTACCGTCGGACGCCCCCCTTGCGGCGCTCGGTCACCCCCGGCCTATTGCATGCGAGGCACACGCTCGTGACGCCTTCCGGTCCCCAACCGCCTTTCAGGCTTCGCCATGCCGGCCCGCAAGAAGTCCGCCGCCAGCCCCAAGAAGGCTGCTCCCGCCCGTGCGAAGGCCGCGCCCCGCGCCAAGGCCTCCGCGCCCGCGCGTCCGAAGAGTGCGCTCAAGCCCGCGACCGGCCCCAAGGCTGTCGCCCGGCCGGCCGCCCCCGCGCGATCCACCG
>JANLSF010000140.1:0-6342 GCA_031362285.1 Gemmatimonadota bacterium
GATCGACGCCCGGCAGGCGGCCTCGCAGCTCCAGCAGGCGGAGGCGGCATGGCGCGCGAGCGCGGGCACGGCGGAACAGGCGGCCCGGGCGTATCGCATTGCCGAGGTGCGGTATCGCGAGGGGATCTCGACGCAGATCGAGCTCAACGATTCGCGCATCCTGCAGCAGCAGGCGATGGCGAACCGCGCGAACGCCTCGCGCAACCTGCAGGTGGCGCGCCTCCGCGTGGCGCTGCTCGTTGACCTCCCGCTCGGTGCGGGCACGGTCAACACCGGTTCCATTGCCGCGGGCGGAGCGTCGTCCGGGCCTTCTTCTTCCAGCCAGGGTGGGCAGGGCGCCGCGAGTGCGGCGACGGCCGGCCAGCAAGGTTCTTCCGGAGGCGTGACCCCATGATGACCATCCACGCGCGGCGCCGTGCCGCGACCCCCATCGCCCTCGCGGCCTTCCTGCTGGCCGCCGCGTGCGGCAAGGGGAACGCCGCCAACGCGGCCAAGGGAGGTGCCGACGTCGTCGTCGGCCCCGAGGCGATCACGGTGGTGAAGCTCGACTCGATCGAGAGCGGGCCGGTGGTGCAGGGAACCATCGTGCCGGAGCGCGAGGCGCGCATCCGCGCGCAGGTGGGAGGGCCCGTGCTGCAGACCCTCGTGGAGCAGGGGCAGCGCGTCGAGGCCGGCGCGGTGCTCGCGCAGGTGGACGACCGCACCTACCGCGACTCCTGGCTGGCCGCGAAGGCGCAGGTGACCAGCGCGCAGAACGCGGCCGACGCCGCCGCGCGCGAGATGGCGCGCGCCCAGCGGCTGCTCAAGGAAGGAGCGATCTCGGAGCGCGACCTCGAGAGCGCCACCCGCGCCGACTTGGGCGCGCGGGCCCAGCTCGACGACGCGAAGTCGCGCTACGCCAACGCCGACGAGACCCTGAACCGCACGAAGATCACGGCGCCCTTCGGCGGCGTGGTGAGCGAACGGGCCGTATCGGCGGGCGACGTGGTGGCGCCGGGCGCGGCCCTGTTCACCCTCATCGACCCGTCGAGCATGCGGCTCGAGGCGGCGGTGCCGGCCGAGCAGTTGGGGCAGGTGCGCATCGGCGCGGCGGTGAAGTTCGTCGTCAACGGGTATGGCGGCCGACAGTTCACGGGGCGCGTGACGCGCATCAACCCGAGCGCCGACCCGGTGACCCGGCAGGTGCGCGTGTATGCGGCGATCCCCAACGAGGCGCGCGGCGGCACCGTGCTGGTGGGCGGGCTGTTCGCCGAGGGGCGCATCGCCAGCACGTCGCGGACGGGGTTGCTCGTGCCGTCGAACGCCGTGGACCAGCGCGGCGTGGCGCCGATCGTGGTCCGCATCAAGGGCGGCAAGGCGGAGCAGGTGACGGTGGAACTCGGGCTGCACGACAAGGTGACCGAGACGTACGAAGTGCGGGCCGGGCTTTCCGCCGGCGACACGCTGCTGGTGGGCGCGGCGCAGGGGATCAGCGCCGGCTCGACCGTGAAGGTGAGCGCCACCGGCGACCAGCCGGCCGCGGCCAAGCCCAACTAGGGAGCGCACGACATGTTCATCTCGGATTTCGCGATCAAGCGTCCGCTGATCACCGTCGTCTCGATGCTGGGACTGGTGGTGTTCGGCCTGTTCGCGCTGTTGCGCCTCAAGACCGACGAGTTCCCGGTGGTGCAGCCGCCCATCGTGGCGACGACCATCATCTACCCCGGCGCGTCGCCCGACCAGGTGGAACGCGAGATCCTCGAGCCGATCGAGGAGGCCATCCAGTCCATCCAGGGGGTGGACTACGTGCAGGGGGAGGCCCGCGACGGCTACGCGAGCATCGTGACCTTCTTCCTCTTCCAGAAGCCGTTGCAGGAGGCGCAGCAGGACATCCGCGACGCGATCTCGCTCAAGCGGCAGGACCTGCCGCCGGAGATGGAGGAGCCGATCCTCAAGAAGTTGAGCGACACCGACCGTCCGGTGCTGTCGATCACGCTCAGCTCGAAGTCGTTCACGCCGGCGCAGCTGACGCGGCTGGCCGACCCGGGCATCACGCGCGAGTTCCGGTCGCTCGCCGGCGTGGCCGACGTGACGGTGGCGGGCGCGGTCAAGCGCGAACTCACCGTGGAACTGCATCCGCAGGCGCTGCTGGCCAACGGCGTGGGCGTGGGGCAGGTGGTGCAGGCGCTCCAGAGCCAGAACCTCGCGGCGCCGGTGGGTCGCGTGGAGGGGCCGCTCGAGGAACGGTCGATCCGCCTGCAGGGACGCCTCGAGGACCCGCAGCAGTTCGCCAACCTCGTGGTCACGTCGCGGAACGGCGTGCCGATCCGCCTCGGCCAGCTGGCGAGCGTGCGTGACGGCACCGAGGAGCCGCGGACGATGGCGCTCTACAATGGCGTCGAGGCCGTGGGCATCGACGTGAAGAAGGGGGCGGAGGCGAGCACGACCGACCTGTCCGTGCGCCTCAACGCGCGCATCGAGCAGATCAAGCAGACGCTCCCGGCCGGCGTGCAACTCGACATCGTGCGCGACGCCGGGAAGCGGGTGGACGCCTCGGTCCGCAACGTGGAGGAAACGCTGCTCGAGGGCGCGCTCCTCACGGTGCTGGTGGTGTTCATCTTCCTGAATTCGTGGCGCTCGACGGTCATCACCGGCCTCGCGCTGCCGGTGTCGGTGCTGGCCAGCTTCGTGGCGGTGTGGCTGTTCGGCTTCACGCTCAACACGATGTCGCTGCTCGGGCTCTCGCTCGCCATCGGCATCCTGATCGATGACGCCATCGTGGTGCGCGAGAACATCGTGCGGCACGTGGAGATGGGAAAGGACCACTACACGGCGGCGCGCGAGGGGACCGACGAGATCGGCCTCGCGGTGGCCGCCACGACCTTCTCGATCGTCTCGGTGTTCGTGCCGATCGCCTTCATCAGCGGCATCGGCGGGCAGTGGTTCAAGCCGTTCGCGCTGACCATCGCCTGCTCGGTGCTGGTGTCGCTGTTCGTGTCGTTCTCGCTCGACCCGATGCTGTCGGCCTACTGGCCGGACCCGCACGTGCCCGAGGACCGGAAGAACGTCGTCACGCGGATGCTCGACCGGTTCAACGCCTGGTTCAACCGGCTCGCCGAGCGCTACAAGGGGGTCATCGCCTGGGCGCTCGATCACCGCCTGGCGATGGTCGCGCTGGCGGTCGGTTCGTTCGTCGTCGCCATCGCGATCCCGGCCACGGGACTCGTCGGGGCGGGGTTCGTGCCCGAAGACGACCGCTCGGAATTCAACATCGCGGTGGAGACGCCGCCGGGTTCGACGCTGGCCTACACGCGCATCAAGGTCGAGGAAGCGGCGCGCCTGGCGCGCGCCCACCCGGAAGTCATCTACACGTACGCGACGATCGGCGGTGCCAGCGGCGCCGTGGATGCGGCGAACATCTTCGTCAAGACCACGCCCAAGGCGGAGCGCCGCACGTCGGTGATCGAACTGGCGGCCCAGCTGCGCGACGAGGTGAAGCGGGTGGGCGGCGCCACCGTGTCGGTGTTCGCCACCGACTTCGGCGGCGGCCGCAAGCAGATCCAGATGGAGCTGCGGGGGAGCAACACCGCCGAACTGAACGCCTATGCCGCGCAGGTGCTCGTCGCCGTGCAAGCCACCCCCGGTGCGGTGGACGCCGGCCTCTCGACCAAGGGGCAGAAGCCGGAACTGGAAGTCCAACTCAACCGCGGGCTCGCCGGATCGCTCGGGGTGACCGTGGGAGCGGTGGCGCAGGCCCTGCGGCCGGCCTTCGCCGGCATCAAGACCGGTGACTGGGTGGACCCGAGCGGGGAGACGCGCGAAGTGCGCGTGCGCCTCGACCCCGAGGCGCGCCGGCGCGGCACCGACCTCGAGCGGTTGCCCCTCGTGATCGGCGCCCCGGGCGGCGCGCCGACCACCCTCCCGCTCGGCCAGATCGCCACGGTGACGCAGACCCTCGGGCCGGCGATCATCAACCACCTCGACCGCGCCAAGGTGGTGATCGTGCAGGCCAACACCGCCGGCCGGCCGCTCACGAACGTCCTCGTGGACGCGAACAGCCGTATCGCGAAGATCCCGAAGCCGTCGTCGGTGCGCATCTCGCAGGGCGGGGAAGCCAAGCAGCAGGCCGAGGTGTTCACGAGCATCGCCTCGGCGCTCGGCGTGGCCGTGATGCTGATGTACTTCATCCTCGTGGTCCAGTTCGGGTCGTTCCTCGACCCGCTCGCGATCCTGGTCTCGTTGCCGCTCTCACTCATCGGCGTGATGCTGGCGCTGATGATGACCGGGGCCTCGATCAACATCATGTCGATGATCGGCGTGATCCTGCTCGCGGGGATCGTGGTGAAGAACGCCATCCTCCTCGTGGACTTTGCGAAGTGGGCGCGCGAGAAACAGGGGATGCCGCTTCGCGAGGCGCTGATCGAGGCGGGCGCGATCCGCCTCCGCCCCATCCTCATGACCACGTTCGCCCTCATCGCCGGCATGATCCCGGTGGCGCTGGGCTCGGGCGAGGGCTCGCAGTTCCGCGCCCCGCTCGGCATCGCGGTCATCGGCGGCACGATCACGTCGACCATCCTCACGCTCGTCGTCATCCCGACGTTCTACGAGATCATGGACGAGTGGCGCGAGTGGTTCGCCCGCAAGACCGGCATGACGGTGGCGCAGCACACCGCGGAGCACCCCGCGGCCGGTGCGCTCCACCCGGTGGCGGGCGACTAGCGCGCGGTGCGCCCGGCCTCGCGGAGGGCCGCGTCCCACAGGGGCGCGGCCACCCGCCAGAAGAAGTCCATTTCGCCATCCACCCCTCGGGCGCCGCGCACGCGGCGCGCCCGCCACCAGTCGAGCAGCACGGTGCGCTGCACGTACGGAGGCGCGAGGGCCGCGTCGGCCATGTCGGCGGCGACGTAGGCGGCCAGCGGGCCGCTCGTGCGGCGCACGACCGCCGGGAAGCGCAGCGGAAACCCCTCGCGCACCACGCGCGCGGTCGCCGCGCTGTCCACGTGCAGCACGAACGACGCCAGCACCACGCCGCTGTCGGTGGGAGCCATGCCCGAGACCCAGTACCCGTAGCCGGCGCCTCCCTGCACGCCGCGCATCAGCGGGTCGTCCGCGCGATCCACCTCGAGGGTGAGCGGCATTGGCCCCTCGAACTCGTCGCGGACAATGACCGCGATGCGATCGTCCTTCTCGGAAAAGAGCACGTACCCGGGCCCGGCGAACGCCCACGGCGTCCGGTGCCGACGCTGCCACTTGGCCCGCATCCACGGCGGGATCTCGCCGTCGCTCGCCAGATCGTCGTAGTGGCGGCCGAGCCAGCCGAGGTAGCGGGCGCCGAGGAGCGACTCCATGAGGGCGCCGGCGGGCGTGCCGGCCGTCGGGCTCTCGAGGACGTTGAACTCCGCCATCACGGCACCGCCGCGTGCGCGGAAGTCGGTGAGGACGCGCGCTTCGGAGAGCTGCACGCCGCCGAAGAGCATGGTGGTGCGCGCAAGCGAGGCAGCCCCGGTGGCGGTGCCGGCGGCGGTCGCGACATCGGCCGCGTACACGCCATAGGCGTCGGCCAGATAGGCGAGCCGCGCGCCAGCAAGCGCGGTGCTGTCGAGCAGCCGGCCACGCGACGAATCGGGATCGTAACCCACATAGTCGCGCGCCACGTTCCACCACGCACCGCCCGGCGCCGGCACGCGCGAGTGCGTGAGCCACCACATGAGGCGCAGGTGCTCGCGCCGGCTCCCGTCGGCCACCGTCTTGTCCACGATCACCACGCCCACCGTCGAGCGCGGCACGGCGTACCAGAGGGCGAACGGCGCCACGGTCACGACCAGCGCGATCGCCATGGCCAGGCGCCACTTCCGGGCGCGCGGCGTGCCGCCCCGGACCTTCCGCAGGTCGAGGCTGGCAAGGTCGAACCACTGCGACTGTCGCAGGTCGCTCATGCGAGGTCGGCGGCCGCTGCGGCGCGCAACAGCTCCCAGGCGCGCCGCACGTGGCGCTCATCGGTGCGGATGTTGCCGATGGCGAAGCGCAGCACGAGCTGCCCATTGGTCTTGTTGTGCGACAGAAACGCCTCGCCGCTCGCATTCACCGCATGCATGAGGCGCTCGTTGTGCGCGTCCGTGGCGGCGGCATCGAGCCCCGGTGGCGCATGCCGGATGCACGCGAGCGACAGGTGCACGGGGGCGATCACTTCCCAGTACGGCTCGGCGCGCACCCAGCTCGCGAAGGCGCGCGTGAGCGCGATCTGCTGGCGCACGCGCGCCGCCAGTCCGTCGGCGCCGTACGCGCGCATCACCATCCACAGCTTGAGCGCGCGGAACCGCCGCCCCAGCTGCACGCCGTAGTCCATGTAGTTCACCACCGCGT
>JANLSF010000197.1:0-1799 GCA_031362285.1 Gemmatimonadota bacterium
GATGGCCGAGCGCGCGCACATCATGCGCGCCTGGCGCGAGGTGGCGCGGCGGTTCGCGTTCGTGGAGTACGACGGTCCGCCGCTCGAGTCGCTCGAGCTCTACACCCGGAAGAGCGGCGACGAGATCGTGGGACAGTTGTACAGCTTCAAGGACAAGGGCGACCGCGACGTCGCCCTGCGCCCCGAGATGACGCCGACGGTGGCCCGCATGGTGGGGGCGCGGGCCAATGCGCTGCGCAAGCCGGTGCGCTGGTTCTCCATGCCGCAGCTCTTCCGGTACGAGCGGGCCCAGAAGGGGCGCCTGCGCGAGCACTTCCAGTTGAACGTCGACATCTTCGGCGAAGCCGACGTGACCGCCGACGCCGAGCTCGTGGCCGTGGCCATCGAGGTCATGCGGGAGCTGGGCTTGTCGAACGCCGACGTGCGGGTGCGCGCCTCGGACCGACGCATCCTCGTGGGCTGGCTCACGGCGCTCTGCGTGCCCGAAGCCGCGTTCCCCGTGGCCTATGCGGTGATCGACAAGCTCGGTCGCGAGCCGCGCGAGGTGGCCGAGGAGAAGCTGCGCGTGGGCGGGGTGCCCGACGCGGCGCTCGGTCCCATCCTCGATGCCGCGTCGCAGTCGCTCGATGGCGTTGCCGCGCTCGTGGCGGGAACGCCGGCCGCGGAGCACGTGGCCGCGTTCCGGCGCTTTGCCGGCTACGTGGCGGAGCTCACCGGCGACGGCGCGGCGTGGCTCGCCTTCGATCTCTCGATCGTTCGCGGGCTCGCCTACTATACGGGGATCGTCTTCGAGCTCTTCGACGCGCGAGGCGAGCATCGCGCCATCTGCGGAGGCGGCCGCTACGACAAGCTGCTCAAGGGGCTGGGCGGCCCCGACCTGCCGGCCCTCGGCTTCGGCATGGGCGACGTGGTGCTGGGCGACCTGCTCCGCTCGCACCGCTTGCTGCCCACCGAGGCGCCCGGCCCCGACTTCTGGGTGATCGGCAACGCGGCCCTGGGCCTCGAGGGCGCCATGCGCGTGGCGCACGAACTGCGCGCCGCGGGCTTCGGGGTGGAGTTTGCGCTGCGCGCCCAGAAGGCCGACAAGCAGCACAAGGCCGCGCAGTCGGCCGGCGCCCGCTATGTGTTGCAGATGCATGACGAGTTCAGCGACAACCGCGCGGTGACGGTGCGTGACGCACACCGGCCGACGGGTTCACGTTCCCTCCTCGAGTTCCTGCCCGGCGCCGACATTGCGCTGGACCAGGTGCTCACCGCTGCCGCCGTGAACCGCGGCGTGGCGTTCTAGCGCTGCCGCCCCGGCAGCCGACTGCTCCAGGGACTTCCCGATGGCCGACGACAAGAAGCTGACCACCCGCGCCGACGACTTCAGCGCCTGGTACAACGAACTGGTGCTGCGCGCCGAGCTCGCCGACTACGCGCCGGTGCGCGGCTGCATGGTCATCCGGCCCAACGGGTACGGCATCTGGGAGCGCATGCAGCGCCAGCTCGACGACATGTTCAAGGCCACCGGCCACGTGAACGCCTACTTCCCGCTGCTCATTCCGCAGAGCTTCCTGAGCAAGGAGGCCGAACACGTGGAAGGGTTCGCCCCCGAGACCGCCGTGGTCACGCACGGCGGCGGCAAGCTGCTCGAGGAGCCGCTGGTGCTGCGTCCCACCTCGGAGACGATCATCTACTCGATGTTCGCCAAGTGGGTGCAGTCGTACCGCGACCTGCCGCTGCTCATCAACCAGTGGGCCAACGTGGTGCGCTGGGAGCTCCGCACGCGCCTCTTCCTGCGCACCACCGAATTCCTC
>JANLSF010000199.1:0-5053 GCA_031362285.1 Gemmatimonadota bacterium
GCCGGCGGCGGGCAACCCGTCTGGTCGCGCGACGGGCGATCGCTGTACCACACGGGGCCGAGCGGCACCGTCATCATCCGGGCCCGCCTGGCGCTCCAGCCCACGCCGACCGTCCTCTCCCGCGACACGGTCATCCGGCGCGGATACTACCTCCCGGAGCGCAATGGTCACGCGATGTACGATGTCGCCCCCGACGGCGACCGCCTGCTCCTCGTGCGCCGGGTGCCGGCACGGGTTCCGGCCGTGATCGCACTCGGATGGCTGGACGACGTGCGCGAGAAGTTGTCGCGCGAGGGCAAGCCGTAGCATGAGCGAGATCGCCGACCGGTTGACCGCCGCCCTGTCCGACCGCTACCGCCTCGAGCGCGAACTGGGCGCGGGCGGCATGGCCACCGTCTACCTCGCGCACGACCTCAAGCACCAGCGTGACGTCGCCATCAAGGTGCTGCACCCCGACCTGGGCGCGGCGCTGGGCGGCGAGCGGTTCCTGAGCGAGATCCGCACCACGGCGCGGCTGCAGCACCCGCACATCCTGCCGCTGCTCGACAGTGGCGAGGCCGACGGGCTGCTGTACTACGTCATGCCGCTCGTCACCGGCGAGACATTGCGCGCGCGCCTGGCGCGGGAACGGCAGCTGCCCAACGCCGACGTCGTGCTCATCGCGCGCGAAGTGGCCGACGCCCTGGGCTACGCCCACGGACTCGGCGTGATCCATCGCGATATCAAGCCGGAGAACATCCTGCTGCAGGGCGGGCACGCGCTCGTCGCCGATTTCGGCATCGCGCTGGCGGTGCAGACGGCCGGCGGGCAGCGCATGACCCAAACGGGTCTCTCGCTCGGCACGCCGCAGTACATGTCGCCGGAGCAGGCGATGGGGGAGCGCACGATCGATGCGCGCAGTGATATCTACGCGCTCGGCGCGGTGACGTACGAGATGCTGGTAGGCGAGGCGCCGTTCACGGGCCCCAGCGTGCAGGCGATCGTGGCGCGCGTGCTCACCGAAGAGCCGCGCGGCATCGGGGCGCAGCGTAAGGCCGTGCCGCCCGGCATTGAGGACGCGGTCCTCCGTGCCCTCGAGAAGCTGCCGGCCGACCGCTTCGACACGGCGAAGGCGTTCGCCGATGCGCTGGCGAACCCCGCGCCCCTCGCGGGGACGACCACGCGCCAGCGGGGGGGAGCTTCGGCGGCGTCACGCCGCTGGAATGGGATGACGCTGACGTTCGCTGCGGTGGCGATCGGGGCGTGTGGCGTGGCGGGATGGGCGCTCACGCGGACGAGCCGCGCGCCGCATGACGTCGGGTTGCCGCCCACGGCGCCCATGCTGATGAACAACATCAAGCGAAACTTCGCCGTGGCGCATGATGGCTCGTTCATCGTGTACGAGGCGCAGGTGGGCGCCACGTCGCAGCTCTGGGTTCGCAGCCTGCGCGGCCCCGACGTCCGGGCGATCCCGGGAACCGAGGGGGCGACGGGGACGCCGCGGATCTCCCCCGACGACCAGCGCGTGGCGTTCACGGTGACTGGCGAGCTCAGGATCGTCCCGATCGGTGGTGGAACCGTGGCCACGATCGCGCGAGCCGGCGACATGTCCGGTGGCGGCTGGCTGTCCACCGGCCAACTGTTCTTCTCCGACGATGATGGGCGGAAGTTGCGGTGGGTCGATCCCGAGAATGGGCCCGGGCGCACCGTACCGGTCTCGATGTGCATCAACGTGCAACCGTTCGGTGATGGTGACCGCGCGCTCTGTGGCGGCGCCTCCACCAAGGCCGCCTATGTCGTCGACCCGGCGCGGCCTGACACGAAGCTGTATCTGCGCCGGTCAAGGGCGGCCGCCGCCGGTGCGCCGCTCCTGCTCGGTGCCGACTTCCGGATCGTCGATGGCGAGTACCTCGTCTACATGTCCATTGATGGCGCCATCAGCGCCGTGCGATTCGACAACCGTGATTCGCTCACGGTCGGCAAGTCGGTGACGCTCGTGCCGGGCGTGCGGCGGACCGCGTACTCGGGTGTGGGTGAGTTCGATCTCACCAACGACGGCACGCTCGTGTACGTCCCGGGCATCAATGCCGAGAAGGTCCGGTTTGTCCGCTGGTCCAGCGACGGACGCGTGGTGCCGCTCAATGTCGAGGAAGCCACGCACCTGCGCTTCACCCCGAGCCCGGATGGCTTGCGGCTTGGCTCGGTCGTGGAAGGCATCCAGCAGCAGGAGCTTCGCGTCTACGATCTCAAGACCGGCGCGTCGGAGACCGTCGAGAAGGGATTCTTCATCGGCGGGCCAGGGTGGAGCCCGGACGGACGCAAGGTGGCCTATCGCAAGCAGGAATACGAGAGCCCGGGCAGGGAAACGGTCTACCTGCGCCAGCTCGATTCGCCGGACGCTCCGCGCGCGCTCATCGCGGGGCCGTATCACGCCTACGAACCGAACTCGTATCCGGCGGAGAACTTCCTGCTGTTGGGCGTGAACTACAAGGGCGGAAGGGTGCTGATCCTCGATCCGACGGTCTCGCCGCCACGGATCGACAGCGTGGCGCTGTCGACCTACTTCGTCGCGATATCGCCGGATCGCACGTGGATCGCGTACACGAATCAAGGCGTGCCGGGGGTGATCCTGCAACCCTGGCCAGCCATGGACCGTCGATACCAGGTGGATCCGGCGGGCGGAGAGATGCGGTGGCGCTCGAACCGCGAGCTCGTGTACAGCACCAATCGTGAGGGGGAGGCGTCCATCAAGCGCGTCCTGATCGATCCGTCGTCGAGCTCACCGGTGGGGAAGCCGGAGCTCCTGTTCACCGATCCGCGCTTCGCCGAGACGCCGGGCTGGTCGCACGCCATCATGCCGAATGGCGACATCCTCTACCTGCGGAAGCCGGCCGAGACGCTCGGCTACTACGTGCGCGTGGTGCCGAACTGGGTCGCGGCCATGAAGCGCGCGGTCGCGGAGGCAAACCGGTGAAGGCAGGAAATTCCCAAGGTAATGATATGTATTGTGTTGCGATCATAAGCCGGTTATATTAGCGCATGTCCTCAGTTCGCCAGTACCTCGCCGACATCGGCCGCCGCGGGGGCACCAAGAGTCGCCGCACGCTGGATTCCGAGACCGCACGCGACATGGTTCGCGTGCGCGAGGCACGGCGCGCCTATCGCACGTATTACGCGTCGTGCTTCTGGTCGTACCGACCCGGTCTCGTCATCACGCGCGACGACATCGCCTGGGTGGCCGAACAACTCAGGAAACACGGCGACCGCGCGGCGTGGCTCACGGCAGCGAAGCTGTGCCGCTAACCCCCTTTCAGCAGCGACTCCTCGCCGATCTCACGCAGGATCGCTCGGGGGACCGTCATCTCGCGGGCGGGGCGGCGATGCACATCGCGCCCAACTCGCTGCGCTACAGCAACGCTCTCGACTTCTTCCACGACTCCGAGGCGCGCGTGGCGTCCACGTTCGCCGCCGATCGCACCCGGCTCGATGCGCTCGGCTACACGACGCTCGTCGAGATCAGTCAGCCGGGGTTCATCCGCGCCATCGTGCGACACGGCGCCGACGGAACGCGCGTGGACTGGGCGCACGACTCCGCGTGGCGCTTCATGCCGCTCGTGCACGATCCGGTGGGGGGATGGTTGCTGCATCCCGTGGACCTGGCGATCAACAAGATGCTCGCGCTCGCCGGGCGCGACGAACCGCGCGACTTCGTGGACATGCTCTATGCCCACGAGACGATCTTGCCGGTCGGCGCGCTCTGCTGGGCCGCCGTGGGGAAGGACCCGGGGTTCACGCCGTTGTCGCTGCTCGAACTGCTCAAGCGGCGCGGGCGCTATCGCCCCGAGGACTTTGCGCGACTCGAGTTGGTGGCCCCGTTCGATCTGGTCGGGGCCAAGACACGCTGGCTGTCGGCGCTGTCGGAGGCCGAGGACTTCATTCGTCGCCGTCCACCCGCCGAGATCGGATGCCTGTACTGGTCAACAGTGCGGGCGGGATTCGTGATGCCAACCCCGGCGGACGACGAGACCGGTTCCGTGCGACCGCATTGGGGCGTGCCGGGTGGTGTGTTGCCGCAGTTGCCCGACGCGTCGAGTTCCCCGCACCCGCGAACGCCATGACCGACGTCGTCTCTCGGCTCGCCGCCGCCCTCGCCGACCGCTACCGCATCGAGCGCGAGCTTGGGCAGGGCGGCATGGCCACCGTCTACCTGGCGCACGACCTCAAGCACGACCGCGACGTGGCCATCAAGGTGCTGCACCCCGACCTGGGCGCGGCCTTGGGCGGCGAGCGGTTCCTGAGCGAGATCCGCACCACGGCGCGGCTCCAGCACCCGCACATCCTGCCCCTGCTCGACTCGGGCGAGGCCGACGGGCTGCTGTACTACGTGATGCCGGTGGTGACGGGGGAGACGCTGCGGGCCCGGCTCCTGCGCGAGAAGCAGCTGCCGATCCCCGAGGCGGTGCGGATCGCACGCGAGGTGGCGAGCGCGCTCGACTACGCGCACCGGCAGGGAGTGATCCACCGCGACATCAAGCCGGAGAACGTGCTGCTGCACGATGGCTCGGCGTTGGTGGCCGACTTCGGCATCGCGTTGGCCGTGCAGACGGCGGGCGGGCAGCGCATGACGCAAACCGGCCTGAGCCTTGGCACGCCGCAGTACATGTCGCCCGAGCAGGCCATGGGGGAGCGCGACATTGATGCGCGTTCCGACGTGTACGCGCTCGGCGCGGTGACGTACGAGATGCTCACCGGCGAGCCGCCCTTCTCCGGCGCCACCGTGCAGGCGGTAGTGGCCAAGGTGCTGAGCGCCGAGCCGGAACGGCCGACGCTCATGCGGAAGACGATTCCACCGGGCATCGAAGACGCCGTGCTCACGGCGCTTGCCAAGCTGCCGGCGGACCGGTTCGCGACGGCGGCCGAGTTTGCGGCAGCGCTCCAGAACGAGGGCCGCGGTGGCTCGTCGCAGCGGACGACGGCGGAGCGGGTCCAGGCGACGCGCCAGTCACGCGGGCCACTTGTCGTGCTTGGCACGCTGGCCGCACTGGCCACGATCGCCGCCGTCTGGGGCTGGAAC